>NZ_JAVRBR020000040.1:0-41651 GCF_034531165.2 Dendronalium sp. ChiSLP03b
GATTCTAATGCAACATTTTAGCCTTGACACGCCACTACTGGCGTGTCAAGGCTAAAGTAGTGCAATAGAAAAATTCGATTATGTGTCTAAACTTCAATTTTTCAGAGATTTTTAATGCAACATTTTAGCCTTGCCATGCCACTACTGGCTACTCAGCAACGCCAGTCGCCTCAACGGGGGGAACCCCCGCACGGCGCTGGCTCCTCAGCGCTCAGCACTTTCAAGCTAGCGCGAACGCTAAAAGCTGAACGTCGTTCTAAAACCACCTATAATAATATCTTCGTTGTTAGCATCTTGGTTTGGCGCTGTAATCCAAGTCAAAGAGGGAGTTATAGAGATTTGGTCTGAAAGCTGATGCCGATAATAAGCTTCGATATGCAGTGATGTATCATTTTTAAACTTTGGATATGGTATGTCGCTTCTTAGACCCGTAAGAGTCGGCTCCATGCCTACAACTAATCCCCCTTGGTTTCCTTTCTTAAACAAATCAGGAAAGGCAGCTTGCACTGAGTAAGTCCAAATATCAGCATCTCCTT
The DNA here is from genome assembly GCF_034531165.2 of Dendronalium sp. ChiSLP03b. Classification (NCBI taxonomy): domain Bacteria; kingdom Bacillati; phylum Cyanobacteriota; class Cyanophyceae; order Nostocales; family Nostocaceae; genus Dendronalium; species Dendronalium sp. ChiSLP03b. Next base: position 537 of record NZ_JAVRBR020000040.1, read on the forward strand.
TACCAAGTAGTCTGGCTTGGATGAGGTTAGCCCAACCCCCAATTACCACTTTCGGACTTATAGCGAAGTAGCCACCAATTTGATAAGCATTGCTACTAACCGCTGATGCTTCGTCAAACAAAACACCAGCATCATCAAAACGATTTGCCAGGGCAGTACCGACAAAACCATTGCCTCTGAAAACTTGACCATTATTAAAGCCAAAATTGCCAGGATTAAAGTAGCCGTGTTGATATAAAAGTTGCAAAAACAAGCCAGGATTGGGGTTGTAGTTAATCTGGGCAGCAGCAACGTAGTCTCCATTGAACAAACCCCCTGCTTGGGACTCGTTGGCAAAAGTTCCTAAGTAGGTCAAAGTTAGTACTGTTGAGTCTACAACCTTATAACTGGCTGCAATACCAGCCCCTCCCCCCACTAAATAAATAGGGGGTGCCTCGGCAAAAGCACTAGTAGGGCCGCTACCAAGGCGATAGTAAGGAAGAAACTGGGAGAGTAAAATTGGACTAAAACGATACCTATTAGCTGCAACCACATTTATTAATAAATTTTCACCGATTGGAAATTGATATTCCAAACCGAGTATTCTAAAAGTGTTAAGAGTATCGCCTGAACCAGTGGTATCGCTTGAACCTTCTCTTGTAGAACCGACATCTCTGCCATTGTTGTTTGTTGCTAGCTCAGGAAATGCAGAGCTTGTGGCTCCAATAGCGGTAAATAACGAATCTCGACCTGTAAAGCTAGTCAGCAGGCCCAAGAAGAGATTGTATTGAACGTTAGCTTGGGGATTACCATCTCCTGAAAAATAAGCATTAGTTTGAACTCTTAAATTACCCAACAGTTTGGTGGTGGTAGAGAATTGATTTGCTTCTATTTCCGCTGTTTGAGCTTCTAGTGTATCTACACGACCGCGCAGAGTTGCCAGTTCGGCAGAAAATTCATCTTGTAAGCGCTTTAAAGATACTAAGTCTTCTTTAGTAACTAGATTATTTGTCGCTGTAGCAATCAGTTCGTTTATCCGGTCTAAACAAGTATTCAAACCTGCGGCAAATTCATAACGGGTTAAAGCACGATCTCCACGGAATGTAGCATTAGGATATCCAGCAATACAACCGTAACGCTCAACTAGCGATTGCAAAGCAGCAAATGCCCAGTCTGTTGATTGTACATCAGAAAACTGAGAAACACTATTAATTTGCCCTAAACTTTCATCAGTATTGCTATTCTCTTCGTCAAAGTTGTAGTTTGGCTTGACGTTATTATCTGAATAAAAGTTAACAGGAGCAGAACTATTTGGCAGCCACTCTACTTGACTAGTATTTGCTAGATTTAAGCTTGATGAAGTATTTGAAGATGTTTGAGCAGATTGGTTAAAAAAAATGACAGAAGCTGGGAAAGTTTTTGTATTTACCTGATTTATAACAGGAATTTGAAGCTCGATCGGGTGTGACTCGTTAGTAATTTGTGGTTCTTGATGAGGAAATGTTTGAGTGGGAGTTGCTTGAGGTGTGGTTGAACTATCTATAATTGTTGCTTGAGAAGGATTAATACTAATAACTGAAGTAGCGATCGCAGCAACTGTCACAATTGGACTAGTCAATAATTTTTTTAAAAAAAACATTTTCGTAACTCCCATACCACACATTAAATGCACTGAAACGCGAAAACTAACTTTATACTTTAAACTTTTAGGTTAGCAGCAGTACATAAGTATAATTATTTGTAATAAAGTTTTAAAATATACCAAATTTTTTCAGAAATCTTTGAATTAATAACTTCCAACAAGTTATGCTTCTGCCTAATCTTATATGAATCGCAGCTATGAATTGAATCCAACAATTAACATAGGGTAGGTGATGTAGTTTCTAAACAAGCAAGGGAAACTTATTAAAATAATTACTTCTAATCCACAGCGATCGCCTGTTCAAAATTACTCAGAGTTAAGATAGCGGATGCTAGCACAATGGTATTCTTGTCCGTTAAATTCTAGATAATCGACGCTGATTTCTACGTTGACATGGCGATTATCTTGAGTTCGGTGAGTAGATTCAAGCACTAAAGAGCCTTTGCTTCTCACTTCTTGCCAATGCGATCGCCACTTAGCTTCCTGATAATTTGGGTCTATATCATAAACAGACATGTTCAGCAATTGTTCGCGAGAGTAGCCTAAATTACGGCCAGCTGCTTCATTTACGTAAACAAACTGGGCATCGTAATTCACAAAAAAGATCGAATCCTTAAATCTGTCTAAGTAAAACTGACTAAGCCGCAGTGCTGATTCTGCTTTTTGGCGATCGCGAATTTCCTGTTGTAAAAGTATATTTTGCTCTGTGAGTTGCTTTTGCAACCTACGAATAGTCAAATTATTCTCTACACGAGCAAAAACCTCTTCTTCGCTAAAAGGTTTGGTGATGTAATCGACCCCACCAACAGCAAAAGCTTTGACTTTATCGAGTACTTCATCCAAAGCGCTAATAAATATTATTGGAATATCGCGGGTTTTCTCGGAAGCTTTCAGGCGTTGACAAACTTCATAGCCATTCATATCTGGCATCATGATGTCAAGTAAAATTAAATCTGGTGGGGCAGCTTGGGCTGTCTTTAAAGCTGTTTGTCCGTTAATGACTCTGCGGATTTCATACCCCATCTGAGTTAGCATAGCAGATAACAGTCGCAGATTGTCTGGAGTATCGTCAACAACCAGAATATTTGCTTTCGGCAGCTGAACTCGATCGTTATCCATTGTTTTCTGGTTGTGTTAAATCAATGACTTTATCAATGCGAAAGTTATTGACCCAATCAGTCAGGGCGTGTGCTAAATAAGCTGATTCTTCAGGAATTTGCTCGAGCAAGCTGAAAATCAGCTTCTCATCAGTACACAGAGCTGCTTGGTGTAGCTGTGCTATCCACGCAGAGGGCATCCGAGCTAGCGCCCCTTCTAATGATAAAAGCTGATGGTGTGAATTTTTTCCTAATTGCTCTTGTTTAATAGTTGCTTGCTCATAGACATAACGCACCCCCAGATATTTAGCCATTTTGTTCAAGATGACCTCCTCGCGGAAGGGCTTACGTACAAAGTCATTACAGCCTGTAGATAGAATCACAGACCGTTCCTCATCAAAGGCGCTAGCAGTCAAAGCAATGATGACAGCAGCTTGGCCTTTTAGAGTACCTCTAATCTGTTTTGTGGCTTCATACCCATCCATCACGGGCATTCGCATATCCATCCAAATCAGATGCGGTTCCCAACTTTCCCAAAGGTTTATCCCTTCTTGACCGTTTTCTGCTTCGCGCACCTCAAAGCCAAGTGAACCCAGCATTTTGACTAGGAGTAGACGATTCTCCCATTTATCTTCAACTACTAAAATACGGTACTTTGGTTGATTGGGTTCTAGAGCGATCGCTCTTCGTTTTTGTTGGAGAATTTGAACTTCAGTTACTGCGGTTGGACTAATTTGTATCTCAAAAGAGAAAATAGTTCCTTGACCCAAAGTACTGCTGACAGTAATATGTCCACCCATCAAACGCACGAATTGTTGACTAATGGTTAAACCCAAACCTGTTCCTTGCTGAGATTTCCGACCAGCTTCGGTTTGGACAAAGGGTCTAAACAATTTTTCCACTTCATCGGGTGCAATACCAAGACCAGTATCTTCTATTTCAAAGTGAAGGTGAGTGGGAGGTGGGGACTGGGGATTAGGGAACTCAGGGCCCCCTCTGGGGATTAAGGGCAATGGAGACTGAGAATTAGAAGTTTCTCCATTTGCAGTCTTTGCTCTGACGCGGAGTGTTACACCACCTTCTTCAGTAAATTTGATGGCGTTACCAAGAAGGTTAATTAGCACTTGACGCAATTTACTTTCGTCTGTTTGCAAGTATTGGGGAAGTTCGGGGCTGCGCTCAAAAATTAGCCGTAAACCTTTGGATTCTGCTTTTAATTGGAACATCTCTTCGAGTGAGTCAAGCAGACTGTGTAGGTTAAAGCTGTTTTCGTTGAGTGTTGTCAGACCTGCCTCAATTTTGGCCATTGACAATACGTCATTAATTAAGGTCAGCAAATGCTCGCCACTGCGATTAATAATTTCCAGATGTTCTAACTGAGAAGGATTGATAGAGCGATCGCGGATCATAATCTGAGTGAAGCCGAGTATGCTATTGAGGGGTGTGCGGAGTTCGTGGCTCATGTTTGCCAAGAATTCGCTTTTAGCACGGTTGGCAGCTTCAGCTTCTTGGGCTTTTACCTCTAATCTGTGGCTGTAATTTTCTAGCTGTTCGCGAGAAATTTTCAACTGCCGCGTCAGCCAATACACTCCGAGCAATAGCACTCCTACCGACACCAGTCCTACTAGCACAATTGACCCTGCCAGTTGGCGAGCTGGGGCAAATGCTTCTGCCTGATGCATCTCCACCAATAAAGCTAGGTCTTGGTCATTCAGCCAGTGATAGACTCCAATTACTGGCACATTAGCGTAGTTATTATAAAGTCCAGAACCACTAACTCCGCTCATGGCTGCATCAATGCCTTGGCTGCTAATTCCTTCAGGAAAATCTTGGTTGTTGGCTTGCCCTTTCGAGATAAAAGTGTTTTTAGTGACTAGAGATCCTACTAAGTAGGTTTCGCCGCTTTTACCCAAGCCTGTACGTTCGCGGACAATACTATCAATTCTGTTTAAGTTCAGGTGAGCTAAAATTACACCTTGGCGGACTCCGGCTTTGTTACGTAGAGGTGTTGCCAAGGTGACTGATGGTTTACTAGTCAGAGGTGAAACATAGAAAATCGGGGCGAAAGAATCCCCAATCTCATTTTTTTCAAAGTAGGTAACGTTAGCTAAAATTTCGTAGTCGCCTTCGCGACTCTTATTAGTAGATACGATAATCTGATTACTGCGGTCAAGAATAAAAACTTCTTTAAAACTAGGCTTGATTTTGGCTACAGCCTTCAGGTAATCTGAAAGAATTTTTTGTGATGCACGATAATTTGCATCAGAGCGTTGTTTGGAACTAAATATGATGTTTAGATTGCTTTGGATGTCTGGAAACTGAGTTATGAGCAAAAAATCTCGTTGTTGATCTTCAAACCAACGGGCAATTTCTTCTTCTTTGAGAGTAGCAGCAACACTAAGTCGGTTAAAAGCAGCTTGCTTTAGTGCCTCCCTAGCTTTAAAGAAAGCAACTCCTCCCACCACACCAACAGTCACTAGGGACAGGAGTAAGAAAGAATTGGCGACTCTAGTGGTTAAATAATGATTCCAGAACTTCATAAGTTAGGGACTTTGAAATCCATTGGATTTTAGATTTTGGATGAAAAGTCTTAACTGTAATTTTGCATTTTACACTACTCCCTAATCCTATCTGGGCGCAAGGCCTTGCGCCTCTGCCCACTCCCGATCTTCTTAGCGCCATTGGGCGAAAATTTGCTTGATGCGTGCGATCGCTTCATCAGCTGCTTGCTCAGGAGTGATATGATTGACAACAATTCGATTGAGAGCCTTACCCCAGACATTTTCTGCCAAAACTAAGCTATAAGCTGGGTTTTGGATGCTGTAATAAAAGCGCGTTTCACCCGCAACTAATGTTTTAGTAACAGTCGATATATGCGGGTCAATGGGATTTGTCCAAAAGGAGTTTTGCCAGACTGGCTTCATGACTGGAAAATGACGACCTCCAGCAGCTTCGAGATATTTTTCTGTTACCTCTGGTCGGATTAAATAAGCGAGAAAGTCTTTAGCGATTTTCTGGTTCTGAGACTTAGCCAATAAAACCGCTTCTTTCAGGGTGACTAAGTAGCGCATTGATTTCCCGTTGGGTTTATTAGGAAATTCCATAGTGCCCAGCTTTTTATAATAGGTGTTAGGGTCTTGACGAACAGCAACAGGTATCGACAGCGTGACGTTGGGAGTCATCACCAAAGCGCGATTCAGTAATTTGCGATTATTGTCTGGATTTAACCATTTGATTGCATCTGGTGGGACATAACTCTGCTGGTAAAATTTTGTATACCAATCTAAACTTTTCACAATACCTTGACGCACGTTCAGTTCATCGAGTCGAAGTTGACCCTGTGCATCTAGAAGTTGAATATCGTATGCCTCTAATATCTGCTCAAATAAGTAGTAAGTATCGGAAGCGCCGATAGAGAAAGGAAATCCTAACCCGTAAATTTTTGATTTTTTATCTTGTTTTTGTTGTCCTTGGAGGTCATCCTGCACTTGTTTCCAAAACTCCCAAAAACCATCCCAATCTTTCGGAATATCACTTTCATTCCGACCTACTTGCTGGAGTAAATCCCGCCAATAAAAGATGTGAATAGTTCCTTGATGAATTGGTACTGCATAGTAGCTTTGTTTTTTAGTAACGTTGCTATAAAAGTAAACAGCTTTTAGTATACCTTCAGAAAAAAAACTCTTAACTGGCTCAATTACATCTGAAACATCTGCTAGTTTGCCTGCCCAAGCAAGCCGTGGATTTAGCTCTGTCTCAGCATTGTAACCCATCATAATATTAGGTGGATTGCCAGACTGAATTGCTCTTTGAGTTTTCTGTGGTAGTTCGTCGTTAGTATAAAAAGAAAGTTTAACTTTATTACCAGTTTGTTTTTCCCAGTTGCGAACAATCTGCTGGAGTGCTTCATCTTCTTCTACGGTGAAGGCCTTATCACACCAAATCTTCAAAGTTTTGCCAGTACTAGCAGGTGCAATAACTGAAGATAGGTCTGATTTCGACGTATGAGTACAGGCAATAAAAATCAAATTAAGTATTAATGCTATGAGTACATAACAACGATTTAACTTTTGGCGGAGCTGAGTTTGCTTGCGTACTGAATTATGGTTTTGATGAAATATTTGCTGATGCTTAAAATATTTGATAATTTGATAAAATTTTCTTTTAAATACTATGTTCACAGCAGCTCACCTTGAATCTCCTTGTTGTTGCTGATTGAGGTAATTATCTTTGAATCGGGAATTGAGTAAAAAATTAGTTGTTTTGAATTAGCGCCATTGGGGGAAAATTTGCTGAATGCGGGCGATCGCCTCGTCGGCTGCTTGCTCGGGAGTGATACGATCTAAAACTATACGAGTTAAAGCCTTACCCCAAACATTCTCATCTAAAACTATGCTATGAGCTGGGTTTTGGGAACTATAATACAGGCGAGTTTGACCCTCAAGTATTGTCCTAGCAGCAGCTGAAATATGCGGAGCGTTGGGATTTGTCCAAAAAGGATCTTGCCAAACTGGTTTCAGTACTGGTAAATTGCGTCCTCCCGCAGCTTTGAGATAATCTCCTATCACCTCTGGTTTGCTTAAATAAGTTAATTTATCTAAAGCTAGCGATCGCAGTCAACTTTGGTTAAGTAGCCCTCATGAACAGCTTACACCAGATGAAAACGTTAAAAGAGGCGCATGGCCTTGCACCTGTACAGGAATTGGGACTAGGAAAGATTAAATTTTTACTTTCAACCTTATGCCTTCTGCCTTCGGATTAAATATTGTAATTTTCATCAAAAATCATCGGTATTGAACCTCTGAAAATACTTTTACGTTTATTTCAGCTTCTCAGCCTGAATATATTGATTTTTCAGCAATTAAACCCCAATATTTTGATTGAAAATAAATAAAGCATAAATATCAGTCAAAATTTTTTTATTTTGTAGTGGAACTATTTTGTGCTATCAATGTCTTGACTAAAAAATTATCACTTATTTTCATCTGCTTTCTTCCGGATATACCGGGGAAGCGAGGAAAATTTGTGCTAGTAAATCCTACTGTCGCTCATAAATCACACGAATGAGATTACGCTTTTTCTTGCCTAGCGTTATCAGCATTTTGCTGCTTTCTTCTGCTGCCAAAGCAGCTAGTTTAGAATCTTGGTACTTTGACACCGCACAAAATCAACTCAACATCACTACAGAGTCGGGAGTTCAACCAAGAGCATTTTTAATTAATAATCCAACGCGACTAGTTATTGACCTTCCTAAAACCCAACTCGATGGAAATACGGTTCGTCAACGCTTTGGCTCAAAAGTTCAAGAAATACGCATTGGAAAAGTTGACTCCGACACAACCAGATTAGTGGTTGAATTAGCACCTGGATACACAATCTCTCCTGAAAAATTGCTCATTAAAGGTGACTCTTCCTCTCACTGGATAGTTAACTTTGCATCAATTGAGCGCAGCAATGATAATATTGCGTCCTCTGTTGAAGAAAAGATTCCTGTTACCATAGGTGGTGTTTCTCCTTTTGCTGGCGTTGTTCCTTTAGGCAGAGAAATATCGCAGCTAAGTTCTCAGGTTAAAGGATTGATGGCTCGTTACGGTTCTCTGGAACCGGGAATGTTTTTCTTGGATTTAGACACTGGTAACTATCTGGACTTTAACGGTGAGAAAGCATTTCCAGCTGCTAGCACAATTAAGTTTCCTGTTTTGGTGGCGTTATTTCAAGAAGTGGATGCAGGTAGAGTCAAGCTCAATGAAAGCTTGGTTATGCGGCGTGACTTAATGACTGGGGGTTCAGGAGTAATACAGTACAAACGACCTGGAACTAAGTTTAGTCTTTTGGACACTGCTACCAAAATGATTACCATCAGCGACAATACCGCTACCAACATGATTATTGACCGCTTAGGTGGTAAGGCTAAGTTAAATCAGCGTTTCCGGAACTGGGGACTACAAAACACTGTGATTCGGAATCTGCTTGGCGACTTCAAGGGTACTAACACAACTAGCGCTAAAGATTTGGTCAGACTGTCAGCGCTAATTGTTAATCAGAACAATCAAGTACTGAGTAATTCTAGTCGTAGCCAGGTCTTGAGTCTGATGCGTCGTGTCGAAAACAGAAGCTTACTACCTTCTGGACTTGGTAAAGGCGCAGTAATAGCTCACAAAACTGGAACGTTGGGAGTGCTTCTCGGTGATGCCGGTATTATTGAGATGCCGTCGGGTAAACGCTATTTAGCAGGCATTATGGTGAGAAGACCTTTTAACGATTTAAGAGGTAAGGCTTTTATTAGTCAAGTTTCCCGACTCGTGTATAGCTACTTAGGTCAGCCGAACATAGCTAGCCAACGTTGATAAGTAGAAGGTAGAGGGGTAAAGGAGCAGAGGGGAATTTATTACAAGTCTTTTCCCCCATCTCTTCATTTCCCCTACTATTTCGATGGAGGATAATGTCTCTGATTGGCAGTGGGAAAAAATAGTGTTTAATCACTTGAATTTATCAATTGGAATAAAGATAGTATTTGATATTATTAATCGACTTATTTAAAGTAAAAACATCAAGCAGTTTAGTGGCGGTTCTAAGAAGCAAAGCCGCCGAAGTCTTATGAATAAATCAACTTCAAAAAAATTAACTAACTGGCTCGTCAGCGCAGTATTTCTGGTACTTGTAGGGGCATTTTCTCTACTTAACCAGCCTAGTGCTAGCGCTCAATTACAAACACCACCCGTAACCACGCAATATACAGCTGTTCCCATAACATCCGTAGCAGCAAACGTTAGGCATTTACTAGAAACTAACGAATGTGTAGGGTGCAACCTCATGGGAGCTACGCTCAAAGATGCAAACTTGCCTGCTGCAAATCTGGAAAATGCAAACTTACAAGGTGCTGACTTAGAAAGAGCAAACTTACAAGGAACTAATCTGCAAGGTGCAAACCTACAAGGTGCAGATTTGGGCAAAGCGAACATCATCGGAGCAAACTTGGAGAGAGCTAACCTATTTGATGCGGACTTAGAGAAAGCAAATCTCACAGACGCGAATATATTAGGCGCAAACTTCCAAGGGGCTGATTTGGAAAAGGCGATCGGGCCACAAGGATTCACTATGCAGTGATGAAAAGTGTATAGCTATAGTGCGTTAAAAACAAAGGCAGCTATGCTAGAGGATGACAGTTGCTACAACTTTGGCAACCAAAGCAAGGCGCTGTCTCCAGGAAACTGATTCCAGGGAAGATTCTTTAGATTCACAAAACACTACAAAATTGTCAGCGTATCTAACAACAGGTTTAATAAACATTAAGTATATCTTCATGGAGAATCGGTATAGTTGTTAGGACTTACGCATTGACAGCATTTGAAATAACCCACGTAACCAGCTAAGAACAACTTTGAAAACTCATAGAGTATTGTCCTAGCTGACGGATCTATCACTAATAGAGAAGCTACAGTTGCTTTCTGTAAGGTGGGCTTTTTGCCCACCTATTCCTCATTTTTCATTAGCAGATGCAATTGATGAGGCATATCAGACTAAACAGTTTGGTAAACAGAGGCAGAAAAACTTTCATACTCATTTAACACCTATACTTTTACAAGTATAATTATTTAGATGTAAGTAACATTTTTTACTATTTAAGCCTTGCTTTGGCTATTCCTTAACTATGGACACACTTGCCTACCTTCATTTAGCCGAAACTTATGAGGCTGCTGCTAATTCGGAACTGCAAGTTGTTGCTGATTCCGATTTATTTTTCCGAGAACTAGAGTGGGCAAAGGATTGCAGAGGAACGTTGATGCTCTTGGCCTCTTTTGCGGTTGGTCTGGGTTGTTTTAGCTGGTCTAACCCAGCTCTAGCTTTAAAAAAGGGTAACAGAAGTTCGCAAGTGACAGCCCTCCAGCAAAAGCTACAAGCATCTGGATACTTTCAGGAATCTATCACAGGATATTTCGGCCCCGTAACAGAAGCAGCTGTAATTAAATTTCAGAAAGCCAATGGATTAATCGCTGATGGGATTGTTGGCCCCCAGACGTTATCAGTGCTGGAATCTGGTTTAGGAACATCAAAACCTTCATTCTCCCAAGACACTGCCCCGTCTTCTTCAGTCAATGATGAGCAAGCAAAATTGGCTGTCTCTCCTTTACTTCTGCGAAGAGGTGTCAACAGTTCTCAAGTGATTTCCCTCCAGCAAAAACTGCATACAGCGGGATACTTTAAAGAACCCATTACAGGATATTTTAATGCTGCAACTGAAGCGGCTGTGATTAGATTTCAAAAAGCCAATAGACTAGTTGTTGATGGCATTGCTGGCCCAAAGACACTATCAGCACTAGAATCTAGTCCAGAAACACCGATATCCTCAGCTTCCCAAGCTACTCCTTCGTATCCTGTGGTTGCTGAAATCCCTAAACAACTAAAAAATCACGACAAAAAAGAGGATATCCAGAAAACTTTTCCCAGTCCTCAAAGCCAGATGAAGCTCACAAAAACTATTTCTGGCAAGATTTCACCCAAATCGGTAGTGTATTCGGGTAATGGTTTATTCTTTGCCCAAAACATGATGTATAACCATACGATAACTGTATACAACCGAGAGTATGAGTTAGTCAAAGTCATTCCTGATGAAGTAAATTTATCCAAATACGGTTATTCAAACTTTAAAGGTAATTACAAAGGTGCGCCTGTCGAGGCCAGTTTTTCCCATAATGGCAAGTATGCTTGGGTTTCTAACTACAAAATGTATGGTCCTGGTTTTAACAGGCCTGGTAGCGATAAATGCAGCCCATCTCAAAAAACTGACAAAAGTTTTTTGTATCGAATTGATACTGAAACTTTAGATATCGATCGTGTAATTCAAGTTGGGTCTGTGCCAAAATTTGTAGCAACTTCAGCCGATGAGCGTTTGGTACTAGTTAGTAACTGGTGTTCCTGGGACTTAAGTGTTGTAGATACTGAAAAGAATCAAGAAATTAAACGGATTAAACTAGGCCCATATCCTCGAGGAATTGTTGTGGATGCCGCTTCAGAAAAAGCCTATGTTGCCGTAATGGGTTCTTACGAAATAGCGGAAATAAATCTCAGAAATTTTTCGGTTAAATGGCTAAGAAATATTGGTCAGTCACCACGGCATCTGAACATAGACCCCGCAGGTAAGTATCTCTACGCCTCATTGAATGGTGAAGGTAAAATTGCCAAAATTAGTTTGCCAAATGGTAAGTTAATAAATAAAATCTCCACAGGTAATGCTCCGCGTAGCATGGTTCTATCGGATAATGGTCAACGGCTTTACGTTGTTAATTACGGGGACAACACAGTCAGTAAAGTTCGCACCAGTGACATGAAAGTAATCCAAAAAGTTAATGTTGATGCCAATCCAATTGGGATTACTTACGATCCAGAAACTAGGGAAGTTTGGGTAGCTTGCTATTCTGGTAATATTATGGTGTTTCAGGATTAAATAAAAAGTTTATTAGCAGTGTAGAGTTTTACTGTTTGTCCATTTGATTTGCTAAAAATATGTGGAAACTTACCATTGTAATATTCCTTAATTCAACGAAATTCAGATAACGACATTCAGCAACTCTACATCATTGATAGATAACTATAAATATTATTAGTAATAATAATTTATTTCGCTTATTCACGCTTAAAATACAATATTTATTAATAAATATAAATTTTGTAACAATAGTTTAACATGTTTGAAAGTCTAATAAGACAATCAAAAATTTACATAACACACTATCTTTTTAAATAAAAATCAGAAATTCCACGGTTATGAATTAGCATCAAAGTGCTTAATAATGATATAACACTAATGAATGCATCTTAATCTTGGAGTGTAGCAATCTTACTTGAGAGGTGAAAATTAGTGAGGCAGTAGAGTCATTTGAGAGGAAATTCTGTATGAGATAGCTCCTCTACTAGTACTGCATTTGCTGTCTCCTCACTTCTGTTGAGTCTCTCAATGTTGACTCAAGAAAGCTATATACCACCACATCTAAAATAAATGGGCTGCTATCAGAATTAGCTTGCCGATTTTATTTGCGATCGTAAATATGCTTGCAGATAACTATATAACTAGTGTGGGTTTTGAAAGGGCTGACTTACTTCTTAATTCAGGGAACAAAGTATGACCCACCCGGAACTGATGGTATCGAATAATATACTTAATGAATTTAAAAACTGTACTCAACTGCAATATAATGGGCAGTTAAATATTAAGAGTTCAAAAGGAAATCAATGGACTTTTTACTATCGGTTAGGACGAATTGTTTGGGCAACAGGGGGAACTCATCCTTTTAGACGTTGGCGGCGTTATATGGCTCAACATTGCCCACAAATTGATGTGGATAAAATGCAGTTACGCCAGCAAGACATATCAATTAGTTACTGGGATTATCGCCTCTGGGAGATTTTGTATAAAAAACAAAAAATTCAACGAGAACAAATTAATACTATTGTAGAAAATACGATCGCAGAACTTTTATTTGACCTAGCACAGCAGACAAATTTTGTGGCTGGAAGTTGCGATCGCAATCAAGAAGTCATTCTAGAAACACCAATGAGCTTCACGAGCGCAGATGTGTCTATGAAGTATATGCAGGACTCGTGGAAGATGTGGTCAGAAGCTGGTTTAGCGAATTTTGCTCCTGACTTAGCACCAATCTTGCGGAAACCAGAACAACTCCAGCAGTTGGTAAGTCCATCTGTCTACAAAAACTTTGTAACTTTGATTAACGGCAAACACACACTGCGGGATTTAGCAGCAAAAATGAAGCAGAGTGTTTTGCCTGTCACTCGTTCGTTACTTCCCTATATTCTCAAAGGCATTATTGAACTAGTAGAAGTACCCGATTTGCCTTTGCTAGTTACGGATGTAAAAAACAATATCTCCACACAACCAAAAAAATCGACTGCCCCACTGGTAGCCTGTGTGGATGATAGCCCTCAAGTCTGTAAAATGTTAGAGGAAATTCTCACCTCAAATGGCTTAAGGTTTATCAAGATCCAAGATGCTGTACAAGCTCTACCAACTATCATTCAAGATAAGCCAGATCTAATTTTCTTAGATTTGATCATGCCAGTCGCCAGCGGTTATGAAATCTGTACTCAGTTGCGACGAATTTCTGCCTTCGCTAATACACCCGTGATTATCTTAACGGGCAACGACGGTCTTTTAGATAGAGTCCGTGCTAAGGTAGTTGGTTCTACAGATTTTCTTACTAAACCTGTAGCAACCGATAAAGTCATGAGTGTAGTACGTAAGTATCTACCTGTACAGGCTCCTCCTCAAGTTAACAGCAAACCTCAATCTTCTTTAAAGGTTTGTCCTTAGGAGGCAGAAGAATTTTAAATTTAAGATTTAAGATTTTTGATTGAACAATATAAAATCCAAAATTTGATGGGCAAAATAGGTTTTCAGTATTAGGTTAGCACTTGTACAAAATTTGGATAGGTAGTATTTGTTCAGATTCCTGACAGGAGAAAACTTTTTCTGAAAAATTTTAATCGCAACTTCAAAATCTAAAATCAAAAATTAGTATTAGTTATAGTCATACTAAAAAAATTTTGTTTTGGATTTAATGACTATAGTCTCTACTATTTGTTGGAGTCATAAAATATTTTTGTGGCTTTTAATATCAATGTGAAAGATGTGAAGATTAAGTATTTTTTCTGAGTCATATATAGCAATGATGAATCAAAATTAGATAAATACAAGTTTTTGTATTTATCTAATTTTGATTCACCTTTGAAATTTGCTTTTCATCTTTAGGATAAGTTGATAGATAGTTATTATGAATACCGTTTTGGTTGTTGAAGATGGTTTGACTAATATGGAAATCCTCAGCCGTTACTTGCAACAAGCAGGTTATTCTGTGATAAGCGCTATAAGTAGTGAAGAAGCTCAAGTCAAAACAGACAGAACTAAGCCAGACCTAATATTTCTCGACGTAATTTTGCCAGGTAAAAGCGGATTTTAAATTTGTAGAGAGCTAAAAAATAATCCCGATACTAGTAAGATACCTATGGTTTTTGCTCTACAAAAAATAGCGATGTAGATAAAATTTGGAGCAATATGTTAGGTGCAGAAGCTTACCTTTCTAAGCCGATTAATCAAGAAGAACTCATATTAATTTTAAAGCAATTAAGCAAATAAAAGTATATACAATAGTAAATCAAAAAATTATTAACAATTAAAGGACAAATTACTTTGGACAAGCAAAAATTTTTAAGTTTTAATTTAGGAGTAAGAGATACAGCAGTAATTTCGTTGCAGCACGTTACAGAAGTTGTGCAAATATCATTGGCGGAAATATGTGCCGTGCCTCAAGTGCCGAGTTGTGTTTTAGGTATATACAACTGGCGTGGCGAGATGCTTTGGTTGGTTGATTTAGAGGAGATGCTAGGTTATTCATCACTTTCGCAAGGAGGAAATTTTCTCTCTAAAATGATGGTTATTGTATTAGAGATAGAAGGTAAATTTTTGGGACTATTAGTGCGGCAATTTATGGATATTGAGTGGCTTGATACTAGTCAAATGAAAGCTCCATCTACTGAGTTATTTTACTCGAAAATGACACCTTTTTTACGAGGATACTTTATTAATAATGCTGAGGAGATGATGTTTAGTTTAGATGTAGTAGCAATTATTCAGTCTCCTATGTGGGCTATTCATAATTGACAGTCATACTTCTAAGGGAGAGAGCATTATACATTTGCTGGTATCAAGTTTAATTCAAAAATACCTTAGAATATCGAGCTTTTAATTAGTAAATTATTAATCTGATAATAACAGAAGTTGAGGTTTTTGGAAATGACGATCGCTTATCATAAAAGTCAGGAAAATGAACATCTACTTTCTGAAGTTAAATCTTTAGAAAATCAGGAAATGACTGTTAATAATTTATCTCCATTAAATGTAGTTTCTCAAGAGTTTAAAATTTGGCGACAGCAATTGCAAGAAATTGTTACTCAGATGCGCCAACCTTCAGATATGGATACACTCCTGAAAGTTACTGTAACAAAAGTCAGGGAGAAAATTGCTAGCGATCGCGCCTTGATTTATCAATTTAATTCGCTGGAATCCGGTACTGTTTTAGCAGAATCGAGAACACTAGGTTGGACACCTACTCATGGCGAAAATATTCCCGGAATTCTTTTTGGTTTATATAGCAATCAAGACTATTTAGAACCTGTAGCTGTTGACGATATCAATCAGATACAACTCACACCACATCAAAAACAACTGCTAGAGAAATTTCAAGTCAAAGCCTGTTTGAGTTTACCGATTGTACTACAAGGTCAAATATGGGGTTTACTAGCAGTTAACAGCTGTACTTCTGCACGCCAGTGGCAAGAAGCTGAAATTACTCTGCTATCTCAAGTTACAACAGAACTAGCTCATAGATTGCAGAGCTTTGAATTTCAAAGAGAATTGCATCAGCGAACATTAGCAAAAAAATCAGTAGCTAAAGTCGTTGACAAGATTCTGCGGGTATCGAATGTCGATAAACTGTTCCAAACAACCACTCAAGAAGTGCGGCAATTACTCAAATGCGATCGCGTCGGTGTTTATCGTTTCAGACCAGATTGGAGTGGCGAGTTTGTCGCTGAATCAGTGGGTAATGGTTGGATAAAAATGGTCGGCCCTGATTTTTATATGGTCTGGGAAGATACTCACCTGCAAGATACCCAAGGAGGACGTTATGCCAAGGGTGAAAGTTTTGTAATTAATGACATCTATAAAGCAGGCCATTCTCAATGCCACGTTGATATTTTAGAGCAGTATCAAATGATGGCATATGTCATTGCACCGATATTTTCTGGGCAAAAATTATGGGGCTTGCTAGCAGCTTATCAAAATTCTGGGTCTCGCGATTGGCAACCTTGGGAAGAAGCCTTTTTGACTCAGATTGGCTTGCAATTTGGTGTGGCTATCTCCCAAGCAGAATATATAGAACAAGTGCATACAAAATCTGAGCAACTAACTCAGATAGTTGAACAAGAGAAAGCTTTAACCAAGATCGTTAACCGCATCCGTCAATCTTTAGATGTAGATAGCGTCTTTAAAACGACCACTCAAGAAGTACGGCAATTACTAAAATGCGATCGCGTCGGTGTCTTTCGCTTCAACCCCGACTGGAGTGGTGAATTTGTCGCTGAGTCAGTGAGTAATGGTTGGGTAAAATTGGTAGGCCCTGATATTAAAACTGTCTTGGCAGATACTCACTTGCAAGAAAATCAAGGGGGTCGATATGTCAAAAATGAAAGCTTGGTTGCTAATGACATCTATCAAGTGGGTCATTCTCCCTGCCACGTGGAGATGTTAGAGCAGTTGGAAGTTAAAGCCTATGTGATTGTACCTGTATTTTCTGGCGAACAATTGTGGGGCTTGTTGGCAGCTTATCAAAACTCAGGCTCTCGTGATTGGCAACCTTGGGAAGTTAACTTTTTGACACAAATTAGCTTGCAATTTGGTATAGCGATATCACAGGCAGAATATCTCGAACAAGTGCGGGTGAAATCTAGACAACTAGCGCAGTTAGCCGAACAAGAAAAAGCTGTCACTAAAATAGTCAATCGCATTCGGCAATCCTTAGATGCACAAGACATCTTCAAAACAACCACTCAAGAAGTACGGCAATTACTAAAATGCGATCGCGTCGGTGTCTTTCGCTTCAAACCCGACTGGAGTGGTGAATTTGTCGCTGAGTCAGTAGCTCATGGTTGGGTAAAACTGGTAGGTTCTGATATCAAAGCCCTCAGTGAAGATACTTACTTACAAGAAACTCAGGGAGGTCGCTATGCTAAAGGTGAAAGCTCTGTAGCTAATGACATCTATCAGGCTGGTTATTCTCCCTGCTACGTTGAAATGTTAGAGCAGCTTGAAGTCAAAGCTTATGTAATTGTGCCTGTATTTTTTGGCGAGCAATTGTGGGGCTTTTTGGCAGCTTACCAAAATTCTGGCACTCGTGATTGGGAAGAATCGCAAGTCACTTTGTTAGCACGCATTGCCGACCAGTTGGGACAGGCATTACAACAAACTGAATATTTGCAACAACTACAGGCGCAATCAGCAAAATTAGCAGAAGCAGCAGCCCGGGAAAAGGCAGACAAGGAATTACTACAACAACGTTCGATTCAACTTTTGACAGCCCTTAGACCTGCCCTAAACGGTGATTTAACAGTACGTGCGCCAATTACAGAAGACGAGCTAGGCACGATCGCTGATGCTTACAATAATACCCTGCAAGCACTACGGCAAATTGTCATCCAAGTCCAAGCAGCTGCCCAACAAGTTGCCCAAACCTCTGGCGACAGCAATACTTCACTAGCAGGACTGACCAATCTAGCAAAACAACAGTCCGATGATATTACCCAAGCTTTGGGCGAAATTCAACATATGGTGGACTCTACTCAAGCTGTAGTGGCTAACGCCGAGTTGGTGCAAGCAGCGGTGCAACAAGCCAACCAAACTGTAGAGTCTGGCGATACCGCGATGAACTTAACTGTCAAAGCCATCCAAACGATTCGCGATACCGTCGCCCAAACTAGCAAAAAGATTAAACGCCTTAGCGAATCTTCGCAAAAAATCTCCAAGGTGGTGAATTTAATTAGCAATTTTGCCACACAGACAAACGTACTAGCTTTGAATGCAGCGATTGAAGCCACCCGTGCAGGTGAATATGGTAAAGGCTTTGCAGTGGTAGCTGATGAAGTTCGTTCTTTGTCTCGCCAGTCAGCAGCAGCCACCATCGAAATTGAAAAATTAGTCCAAGAGATTCAAGCAGAAACTGGAGAAGTCGCCGTAGCGATGGAAGCTGGTATTCAGCAGGTAGTAGAAGGAACAAATCTTGTCAGTGAAACTCGCCAAAACTTAAATGCGATCGTTTCTGCAACTGCCGAAATTAGTCAGCTAATCCAACAAATTACCGCAGCTACTCATAAACAAATGGGACAATCTGTAACAGTAACAACATCAATGAAAGATGTCGCGGAAATTGCTGACAAGACATTTGCTGAATCGCAAGAAATTGCTACTGTCTTCCAAGATTTATTAGGAATGGCGCAAGAATTATTATCGACAGCAAGTAAGTTTAAAGTCAATTAAAAAAGAGTTAGGAGTACAGACGCGATTAATCGCGTCTGTACAGGAGTTGGGAGTTGAAAACATAGGCTTGAAAATCCCAGCTTCAAAACTTTACCATTAACTCTTAACTGTGAGTTTTGAGTGGCAGCCAGTGGGATAGAAAATGGTAGAAAGTATTATTTTTTATAACATTCAAAACTAGTAAATATTGATTTAACAAATGAACTCGCTTATGCAGACGAAATCATTCGTATTTTGAATTCAATAGTAAAAACAACTGAGAACTCCATAAATTGAGTAACTTTTAACTCCCTTTTTATGATTACAGACGCAGAAATTCGCGAACAAGGCTACATCTATTTTTTGGCAGAAGCACCAGAATTAGTGCAAACTATCGAGCAAGAACTGTTTAGCTTGTCCGAAGGTTATAACATTACCAAAATACATAATATGATGCGGGCAACTCACACAATTAAAGGTGGAGCGGCTACCGTTGGAATAGAACTAATTCAGACGATATCCCATTCTCTAGAAGATGTATTTAAAGCTCTGTACAACCCAAATCTGGTAATTGATGCTGAATTGCAAACCCTCTTACTACAAGCTTACGAATGTCTTAACTTAGCATTAACTAAAGAATTAAGAATAAGTAGTATAAATGATGAGGAAATTATTCAGCGAGCTACTTCAGTTTTTGCCCAAATGCAAGCAAAACTTGGTGATGATTTTGGCGCTGATACTCATATTCCCACTTCCCAGGAATTAGGATTTGATATTGTTCAATCAATATTTGAAGTGGGAGTAGAGCAACGCCTCAAAAGTCTTGTAGAAACAGTTAGCAATCCTCCAGATAATGCTAATTTACTAAATTTTTTAGTCTCGCAAGCTGAAGTTTTTCTTGGACTTGCAGAATCTTTAAACTTACCTGGATTTGGAGAAATTGCCAAAACAATTCTAGCAGCACTGCAAGCAAATCCTGCCGAGGTATGCCAAATTGCAGAAGTTGCTCTTACAGATTTACAGCAAGCACAAAAAGAAGTACTAGCAGGCGATCGCACTTCTGGCGGAACACCTTCTCCAGCGTTACAAAAACTTGCAATAGTGGCATCTGTGGAATCACATGCCGATTCATATGATACACCAGCTACAACAAATATCAAGCCTGCATTTGTAAGTATTGGAGAAGAATTTTGCCGATTTTTAACTGCATCTGGCAATACTAAAAATGAACGCATAAAACCAACAACTGCCAAGTTGTATTTAAAAGTAATTCAGTATATTTTAGGTTGGTTTAACCATCAGATGGAAGTACCAGAGTCAGAACTGGCGCTGACTTTACTTATTTCCAACAATCATGAAGAAACCCAATTTAGTTATATTGAAAATTGGTTAGGCAAATTTCTGGATTTTGTCCGAGATGAAGAAGATAGCTACAATCTTTGTCTTTATCGCCATGGTGTCATTTTAATCATTTTACTTGCTGTTGCTAAATTTCACTATTCTGCACATAAAAATGACAGCAACGTTATTTTGATCCAAAAGTTGCAAAACAAAATTAGCCAATTAGCAAAAGAATATAAAAAATATCCTCCTGTAACTGCTAAAGAAAAAAATTGGCTTGATAATCCTAAGTTAAAAAAATTGCTCTTTGTTAAAAATATATCTTATTCAAGTGATAATCTTGTAGAGGCAATATGGGGAGAAGAAGCTTATCAAAATATTAATGAGGAAATCGAAACTAACAAAATTACAGAAAAATATCAGATTAAGGATTATTTAAAAGCAGTTGAACCATGGTCTGCCAATGAAAATAATATTATGAATATTCCTGGCTCAACTATAAAAATTAACGCTCAAATAGAAGAACAATCCCAGTCTGTTAAAAGTAAAAAATATCGACAAAATTCGTTTGTGCGTGTGGATACAGAGGGGCTACAACGCATCAATTATTTAGCAGGAGAATTGCTAATTCATCAAAAACGACGGACTTTACATGATGAACAAATACAAGAAATTATTGAACAATTATTGCAACGACTTAATAGACATCAAGAAACTTTAAATCAATTACGCGATCTACCTTTACAGAGACAAAACTTTACATTACAATACACACAAAATTTTGCTAGTGTGAACTTTGATTCTCTAGAAATGGATGTATATACAGAATTTAATTTGACGTTACATGAAACCATAGAAGAGACGCTACAGCTACAAGAAACTACAGAATCTCTTGACTTACTCCTCAAACAAGCAACTCAAATTAGTGACAAAAAACAGAGTTTAGCTTTTAGTATCATCGATAATTTAGTAGAAGCGCGGATGTTACCATTGGGAAATATCCTCAATCGCTTTCCCCAGACGATCAAAAATTTAAGTAATGTTTATCACAAGTTAGTAGAATTGAAACTCACAGGCACAGGAGTGTTAGTAGATAAAGCCATAGCTGAAAAGCTCTATGAACCCTTATTACACCTAGTACGTAACGCTTTCGATCATGGTATTGAATCTCCACAAATTCGCCAGGAAAGTGGTAAAGCAAAACAAGGTTTAATCGAAATACATGCCTATCATCAAGGAAGCCAAACTATTATCGAAGTTCGAGATGATGGACAGGGTTTAAATTTGGAAAAACTTCGTAAAAAAGCTATTGAAATTTATCACTTACAAACGGAAGAAAAAGCTAATATCTATGCTGCTAATTTAACTGAATCCGAACTTTTAGATTTAATGTTTTCGCCCGGATTTACCACTGTTGATAAAGTAAGTAAAATTTCTGGACGTGGTATAGGGTTAGATATTGTACGTTCACAGATGCAGGCACTTAACGGCTCAGTTTCAGTTCAATTCTTGCCCAATCAAGGAACAACCTTTATACTTAAGATTCCTTTTTCTATGACTACAGATAAATTAATGCTAGTCCAGTCTGGAGGTATTGTTTATGCCTTGCTTTTGGATAGTATCGAAAAAATATTAATTCCTTCTGCTCAGCAAATTAAGGAGTATGAAGGTAAAAAAGTCTTGCATTGGAACACCGACCAAGATGAAGCTATGGTCAGCATGCATCATCTTTCAGATTTGATGTATTATCACAGTTCATTTTTCAACAGTGCAAGTTTACCCAGTATGCCAACTACTCATGACACAGAAATCATGAAAAGTCCGGTACTTTTACTGCGGCGAAATCAAGGAATTTTTGGTTTAGAAATTGACCAAATAATTGGCGAACAAGAACTGGTAATTAGACCTTTAGGAAATGCGATCGCTCCACCAAAATATATTTATGGTTGTAGTAGCTTAGCCAATGGTAATCTCATCTTAGTAATTGATGGTGCCCTACTGTTGGAGTCTAACGAAATGCAAGCAACTCTTGATATTACAGCACTACCAGCAGCTTATTCTACTAAGAAAAATCCCTTGCAGATATCAGGATATACTGCTCCATCAATCCCATTACTAAGTGCTTCTGCTTCCACAGATACTATAGAACAACCACTAATTCAGTCTCTAGAACCATATAACAAAACACCAAAAGTAGTCTTGATAGTAGATGACGCAATTAGTCTTCGGCAAACCCTTTGTCTCACATTGCAAAAATCAGGCTATCAAGTAATACAAGCACAAAATGGCGTAGAAGCTCTAGAACAGTTGCAACAACATCCCGAAATACAGGTTGTGATCTCCGATTTAGAGATGCCGCGAATGAATGGTTTTGAGTTATTAGGCAATCTCCGACAAAACCCAAATTTTGTAAAAATACCAGTAATAATTCTTACTTCCCGCAGTGCGGATAAACATCGCCAACTTGCTCAAGAACTAGGCGTACAGGCTTATTTGACCAAACCTTATTTAGAGCATGAGTTTCTCTCTACTGTCGAAAGTTTAGTTAATAAAAACGTCAATAATTTAACTACATTAGTTATGACAAAAACACAATTTTAGTGATGATATATTGACTACTCTATATCAATTAGAGTATTTTAAAAACTTCAATTAAAGACAAGTTTATCTCATGCCTGTTGTGTCCAGGAAAGATCGGCCTATTCAATAGGCTTAAATAAATTGAATATTTGTGACTTTTAGAATTTGACTTATGTAAATCGGTGCTAGTAATCAAAAACTAAAAAAGTAATTTATTTAACATAGTGAAAAAGCTTAGTATATAAGGGATTAAATTAGCCATTACTTCGCAATAGTATTATGCTGTCGTGCCTGCGATTGCTCACTGTGCCGAAGGTGCAATTGCAGGAAGGCGATATTTATTTGATGTTTGTAATAGTAATGTAGCTCAACGAATTATTTGACCGCAGCGACAAATTCCAAGTCAATTCTACATACTTATAAACTCTGCTGATAAAAATCTAATTTTGCAATATTCTTAATACTGGATTATAGAAATTATTTAGATAGGCAATGCAGAAGGATTGTAAGTTGTGACAAACAATCTGCCGACGTAGCCAAAAAATCTGTCGCTCTACACCCAGAT
This sequence comes from Dendronalium sp. ChiSLP03b, assembly GCF_034531165.2. Lineage (NCBI taxonomy): Bacteria > Bacillati > Cyanobacteriota > Cyanophyceae > Nostocales > Nostocaceae > Dendronalium > Dendronalium sp. ChiSLP03b. The sequence continues at coordinate 23,822 of NZ_JAVRBR020000040.1, forward strand.
AATATGAAATAATTTTTTCAGTACATCTAACTAAATTGCGCTTATAAAAGAACAAAAACTGTACAGTACACCTTGACAGTCTTGATTATGGTACAGAATGCAACAACAAGTGCAAATTCTTTCTTAGTTTGTGGTCTTGGCAACCTAGGGCAGTATTGCGTATCTGTGCTCAAAGAGTTTGGGGTAAAGGTAAATGCTATTGAACTAGCAAATATTCAAAATTGGAAAATCCCGGACTTACCTGACTTAGTAGACAAATTGATCGTTGGTGACTGCCGCCAACTCAAGATATTAGAACAAGGGGAAATTCGCCAGTGTCGGGCAATTCTAATTGTAACCAGTGATGAACGCGTGAATATTGCAGCGGCATTTGCGGCGCGATCGCTCAATCCCGATATTCGCTTGGTGATTCGCTCAGCCCAAGACAATCTCAATGAGTTACTGAGCCAAAACCTGGGTAATTTTGTTGCCTTTGAAGCCACTCAACTACCAGCCAAAAGCTTTGCACTAGCAGCCTTAAGTAGTGAAACTAGAGGATTTTTCACTCTAGAAAATCGGTTACTGCGAGTGGTAAGAGTGCCAATCGATATTTCCCATCGTTGGCATCACCGCCAACTTGACGAAATCAATAGTGCAAACAGACGAGTTCTCACCCACACAAGGGCAGGAAAACCTTTACCAAAGCGATTTTACCAATGGGAACCAGATACTAAAGTTCTCCCAGGAGATACTATTGCCTATATTGAAGCAACCGAAAATTTAGTTGCTCGCTCAGCACGACCTGTCACAAGTATTAGGCAATTGTGCAGTGCGCTGGTTACGGGTATGACGTGGCAAAATCTGCGTAGCAAGCTGACCCAGTTTTGGGAAGAGAGCAGCCAAACCAGTCGCGTAGCCTTTGTTAGTGGCATTTTCATCGTCAACCTATTCTTATGTGGAACGCTGCTGTACAAGTCGCAATATCCCAACATCACTTGGCAAGATGCCCTGAATGTCGCCCTCGTTCTGAGCATCGGTGGCTACGACAACTTATTTGGTCAACTACAACTATCCTTTCCAATTCCCTGGTGGCTGCATCTGTTTAGCATCAGCCTGACTGTCGCAGGGACGGTTTTTGTTGGCATTCTCTATGCCATCATGACTGAGCGCCTTTTAGCTGCCAGATTCCAGTTTACCAAGCGTCGTCCTCCGGTTCCCAAAGCAGACCATGTAGTGCTGATTGGTTTGGGGAGAGTAGGTCAACGAGTGGCACAACTGCTGCAAGAACTCAGACAACCCTTGGTAGGAGTTCACAACACCGACCTAGAACCAGGCGTGCTATCACAAATGCCCCTAATTTCGGGAAATATTAGAAATGCCCTGAATAGAGTCAATATCACTACTGCCAAAAGTGTAATTGTCGTCACCGATGATGAAGTAGCAAACCTAGAAATTGGCTTGAGAACCCATGCTGTTAACCCCACAGCCAACTTGACGATCCGCACCTTTGACCCGCGTTTCAGCGAAAACGTGGCTCGACTGCTGCCCTATGCCAGGGTTTTAGGTGTTTATGCAGTGGCAGCTGAAGCATTTGCAGCGGCGGCGTTTGGTGAAAATGTCCTGAATTTGTTTAGCTTAAACAAGCAAACCACACTAGTCACGGAATATCAAATCGAAGCCAACGATACCCTCAACGGCAGATTGCTTGCAGAGATTGCTTACGGCTATGGAGTTGTACCAATTTACCACGCTAAAGCCGGGCATCAAATTGCTAAGTTTATGCCTTCTGATGATACCAAGCTGGTTGTAGGCGATCGCTTGGTGGTTTTGGCAACAATTGCAGGACTGCAACGAGTAGAACGGGGAAATATTACAGCTGGTCAATGGTTTGTACAAATCGAAAGAGCTAATTCATCAGAAGCTGTATTTGAAGGTGCGGCGGTAATCTCTAGGGTTGCTGGCTGTGATATGTATATGGCAAGAACGCTAATGAACCAACTACCCGCAACGCTACAGTATCCGCTTTACAAACACCAAGCACATCGTTTAGCGAACGAATTGAGTAAATCCCAAGTTTCTGCTCGCATAGTTCGTAGCGCTGCTTCGCCATAAGTAGCCGTCATGAACTGCGTACACTAGAAAGAGCGGCAGAGGGGCAGAGGAATTGATGGCAGGAACGCAAAATGCTCGGTTCATGGAACATCCCGATGATGTTGCAGGCATTGAGCAGGCGATGGTGGAGTCTGCCCAAACCCTAACTCAGTTTGTGCATGAGTGGCGAATCATCACACCATCAGCAACTGTCAAATGGGTGCAAGCGGCATCGCGCCCCGAACAACAAGCGGATGGTACGATCGTTTGGGATGGTTTAATTATGGATATTAGCGATCGCAAACAAGCCGAAGCAGCTCTCCAGCAGTCTGAAACCGAACTACGTCAGAAATCTCAAGACTTAGAGCAGACTCTAAAAGAACTCCAAACCATGCAACTGCAACTGGTGCAGAATGAAAAAATGTCGGCTTTAGGAAATTTAGTTGCCGGGGTTGCTCACGAGATTAATAATCCTGTTGGCTTTATTGCTGGAAACATTGAACCAGCAAAAGACTATATAAAAGATTGGCGTTGCATAGTTGCGGGATGATTTAGCAACTTCTAAAATTCTCCCCCTGCCTCCCCTGCCTCCCCTGCTTACCTCAATTCATCCCACTGTTATGCAACGCCAAAAGATTTATTCGGGCTAATTGACCTGTATCAAGAAAAACTGCCTAATCCCGATGCTGAGATTGCAGATGAACATCAAAGCGATCGATTTAGAGTATTTGCGCCAAGACCTACCTAAGTGAATTAACTCTATGAAACTTGGGGTTGAACGGATTCGCAACATCAGCACTTCCTTGCGAACCTTTTCCAGAGCCGATAAAGATTACAAAGTTTTGTTCGATATTCATGAGGGAATTGAAAGTACAATTCTGATTCTCAAACACCGCTTAAAAACCAATTATGAGCGTCCAGCAATTGAGGTTGTAACAGAGTACGGAAAATTACCACTAATCGAGTGTTTTGCGGGTCAATTGAATCAGGTATTTATGAATTTATTGGCAAATGCCATTGATGCTTTGGAAGAATCTAATCAAGAGCGTACCCTGGAAAAAATCAATGCCAATCCCAATTGCATCACGATTTTGACATCAATGCCAGATAAAGATCGCGTAAAAATTCAAATTGCCGATAACGGCACAGGGATGACTGAGGAAGTCAAACAACGTATCTTTGACCATTTGTTTACCACTAAAGCAGTGGGCAAAGGAACTGGGTTAGGGTTGGCGATCGCTCATCAAATTGTGGTAGAAAAGCACGGTGGGGTGATTGAGGTAAATTCTGTACTGGGTCAAGAAACTGAGTTTGCGATCGTGTTACCCATCAACGGATAAACAAGATAATCCAAAATCTAAAATCCAAAATCTCAAATTGCATGACCGGCAGCCCATTGACTCAGTTCATCTGCTGTACGACGACCTGCTACAGCCTCAGCTAAAGCTAAACCAAGCAATGGCCCAAACTTGAAGCCATGCCCGGAAAAACCAGTCATTAACCATGAATTACCTAAACACTCTACAATAAAGCGCTCTTGAGGTGCGACTGTATAAAAACAGGTACAGCTCCTTTGCAAGCGATAGCGGTCAAATTCCTTTAATCGCTGTTTGCATTGCTCAAAGATGGTACGCGCCTCAGCTTCATCAGCTTCTCTCTCACAATCGGGATCGCCAGTCAATGTAAAGCGATGGTCGCCAATTTTCAGTTCAGTGCCGAGAACAGGAGGCACTAAATAAAAGCCACTGTCAGGGTCAATGTCAAGAATCATTGGTGCAGCGATCCATTGAGCTATTGTGTCAGGAGGTGGCTCAAGATAAACCACGACTTGACGTGATGGCGTGACACGCTGACTCAAATCTGGCAGTAGCCTCGTAACCCAAGGTCCAGCCGCTACTACCAACGTATCGGCATCTACGACAATTCCGTTGCTCAGTACAATCCGGGCAAGGTCAGGTACAATCTCGCGCACTTGCACTTGCGTATGAAAGGTTACTCCCCTGCTATTTAGGTGTTGTACCATTGCTGTAATTATCTGGTCAGCCAACAAAACACCGCCGCTATCCAGATAAAAGGCACTCTCCACGTCGTCAGCTACCAGCAATGGGAAAGTGTGCTGAAGTTGGTCAGCATCCAGCCACTGCACAGATAAACCAAGCTGACCCAAGGTATCAGCGGAGTCATTTGCCCAACTTTCTCCCGTTTTTGCCAGTACTAAAGTTCCGGTTGGTGCGTATAGCTTTTTGTTGATATCTGTCCACAGTTTTTCCCAAGCTTGATAGGCATCAGTCACCATGCAGGTGTAACCTAATTCGCTGCCGTAGGGATAGCGAATGAGCCGATGTTGGTCTACTGAAGAACCCAAAGAGTTAGGAAGCGCTTTTTGTTCGTACACAGTAACTTGATGACCATCACGCCAGAGCGCCCAAGCCGCTGACAGACCCACGATCCCAGCACCTACAACTGTAACTCTAAAAGTCACGCTGAGGAATCTCCTTACTTTGTGCAGCGGAAATAAGGATACTATAGCGGTTATAAGTCGAGTGCAATAACCCTTGATTGGCTAAACCTAGCAATAGTGCATTTTTAATTTTTAATTGGAGCGCAGCGTTACTTATTCAACTATGCTGCTATTACACTCATTAAATCTAGTTCTTGCAAAAGCTGTTTCAATATTAATTCATTATGATTTTGCATAACTACAATATGAGCAATTCTTCCATAACAAGCTAGTTGCCATCGTTTCTCGATTAACTTCTCTGGACGCTCAAATACAACCGTAGTGGAAAAGGGATTGAGAAGTGCAAAATGTCCTAATTCAGCAATTTTATTCTGGAAATATTCTGCTAACTGACGGCAGCGTAATACTTCCTCTTTAAACAGATGTTGTCGCTGCTGAATAGCATCCCAGAGTATAACTGGTGTTAATCCATTCCTACTCCCTGTAATTGTTGTATCCGTTGAACCGAGATATTCTATATCAAAGGATTGCACTTTTTGCTTGCGAGCTAGCACTACTCCACAAGGAATAGGAGAACCGATAAATTTATGACCACTAACTGCTATAGAACCAATTGGATATTGAGAGAAATCTAGAGGAGTAGCTCCTTCCATATAAGGAATGAGCATTCCTCCTAAAGCTCCATCTACATGAATGTGAAATTGACTTATATTTAGTTCAGCAAGTATTTGTACTATTTTACTAATATCATCTACTGCACCTGTAATTGTAGTCCCCACATTGACATTAATGATTGCAGGTTTATTTCGATTATTCGCAAGAGCTTGACGCAACGATGAATAATCTATTTCGCCATGGCTCTGACTTTTTACCTCTACAAATGGTATGCGAAACATCCTGGCAGCTTTGACTACTGAATAGTGACAATCAGCCGAACCATAAAGAATTCCATCTGGATATAATTCACGTCCCAACAAAATTCCATAAAGGTTTCCTTCTGTGCCACAAGATGTCACATATCCCCAAGTATCATCTTTTTCTAAATGATAAAGACCTGCAAAAAAACTAATTACTTCTCGTTCAAAATCCTTGGCGTTGATTCCATAATTACCTTCTACGTAGGCATCACCTAAGTTATTGAGTGTGTATTGTAAAAGTGGCAGTATATGTTGATAATCAAATGCGAGGTTATAAGGATAGCCAGCATGAAGCTTTGAACGACTTTGAAGACGCTGTAATAGCACATCAATCGACAAATCGGAACTAGACATATCTCTATAACCTTATACTAAATCTGTTTTACGTAAGAATTCGCAGCTCGTTCTTTAAATTACAAAATAAGTTCTTTTGCAAGTGATGTAAAGGATTACTTACGTACTTTACAGTATTTTGAAATAAACTCATATTTTTCTAAAAAAATTGTTAAGCAAAGATGGATATTATCAGTTTTACAGTAATGAAAAACTTTATTTATAATGTAAAAAAATTATGAAGTTATGATTATCTTGTATATCTGTGTTATTGAACCGTTATATGTCAAATGTGTTTAACATCATTCTCAATAATTTCGGTTTGTTTGGGTCTAAAGGCTGCGAGTAAAACTCATAGATGATAAAAGTGTGAAGCGTTGGTTGTTTATGAGTTTTAGCTGTTTTATAAAAATTAATATTTTCACAAAACAATCTGCGTAAAACAAGATTTTAAGTATATTTACTATTGTGGAATTTGGGTTAAGTGAAATTCTATTAATTTGTCGAATCAAACAGGCTGACATAGTGCATTGAGTACCGCGATCGCTTTTGGGGGAATGGCTGTAAAACGAATTAGAAAAACAGACTCATCAACTTTTTTGATTACCTTGGCATAGAGGTTTTCTTCTCCTGGGGGTAGTTCTGGTTCAATCAATAATTTGAGCTTGAGATTACTGAGCAGTTCTAATGAATGTAGCGATTGCAGTTGCGCCCCTTTTTCGGAAAGGCTAACTAATTCCCCTCGGAATACTGTTCCCCCTGCGTGTTTACCCTGTAAAACTGTATACTCTACAGGCAATTCTTGATTCAGGTTAATCATCGTTTCATCGTCTTGAGGCAAGAACAAGTTATATTTGCCGCCAATGCCACAAATTTCGTAAATTGTCACAGGGTCTTTTATTCCCTTGGGTTCTATTTGTAGTTGCCCAGCAATTTTGAGTTCAATATTGGCATCTTTCCTCGTATTTTCCGAAATAAAAATTTGCCCTCCGACGCTGTAGGACTCAATGCGGGCAGTTAGGTTAACATGACTGCCAATGACCGTATACTGGGCGCGTTTTTGAGAACCAATATTTCCTGCTACGACCTCGCCTGTATTGATGCCAATTCCCATTTCAAGGATTGGTAGGTTCATTTGCTGATTTTTTTCATTCACCTGCTGCATCGCCAATTGCATAGCCATAGCACAAGCGATCGCTCTTTGAGAATCATCTTTGCGACTAATCGGCGCACCAAACATCACAAAGATGCCATCACCCATAAACTCATTAATCGTACCTTTGTAATGATTAATCACCTCTGTCATTGCTCCAAAGTAAAGATTGAGAATCGTTACTACTTGTTCGGGTGGCAATTGTTCGGAAATGGCAGAAAATCCTCTTAAATCAGACACAAGCACCGTAACTTTGCGGCGTTCTCCTCCTAGCTTTAATCCAGAAGGAGTTTCGAGTATATTGGCAAGTACTTCATCTGTGAGATAGCGCCCAATAGTTTTTCGCATCTGAGCAGCGCTTTGGGCAATATATTGGGTGATAGCGATCGCAGATCCTGCAAATGCCAAAATTGAAGGTACAACGGGAATCCACCAACCAGCAAGAAACGCCAGAAAGCTACCACCGAGTAAACCGCCACCCACCAGAAAGACACTGACAACCATGAGACTCTTTTGGTTGCCGCTGTGGCGTTGTAGCCAACACAAACTAGCACCAATCATTGACCAGCCCAAAATTGCCAGCCATTCTAACGGCTCAGGCAAAGTCTTAATCTGCGGACGACCATCTATAGCTGCACTCAAAATTTGACTGACTAAATTAGCATGGATTGTCACACCTGCCATGCGTTCTGGGTCAGTAAGTACATTACTGCTGTAAGGTGTGTAGAATAAATCCTTTAAACTTTCAGCGGTTGCCCCAATTAACACCACCTTGCCCCGCATTAAGTTTGGTGGAATCTGGTTTTCTTGTACTTTTGTGAGGGAGACTCTTGTAAACTGTTGGATTCTGCCTCGATAGTTCAAAAGTACTTGATAGCTTCCTGCATCGGCTCGGACGTAACCGCCATCATTCGCTTCAAAAGTAGGAAAAACACCTCGACCTAACTGTAAGTAATTGGGGTTATTGGCTGCTGGTTGCTCGGTAATCCCTTGAGCTTTGAGGTACAACAACGCCAGTTTTAGTCCAAAACTTTCCAGAATCTCATCATTTTTTAAATTGAGGTACAGCAATCCTCGGCGAATTTTGCCATCCCCATCTAGAGGTAGATCGTTTGCCCCAATTTGATGGCGTTTTTTTAGTAATGGAGATGCATCAACCGAAGAACTATCGAAAGTATCAGAGATTTTTTGGACTCCAATCAAATTGGGAGTAGACTCAAACACCTTAACTAAAGCTTGATGACCGGGATTGACGGGTAGATCGCGATAAATATCTAAACCGATCGCTCTAGGTTGCTGCTGCCTAATCTTCTCTAGTACGCCAGCAAGCACCGCATCCGACATCGGCCACTGTCCCTGCTTGCGGATATCTGCCTCGTTAATCTCAACTATGACAATGCGTGTATCCACTGCCTCTGGTGGACGGAGGAGAAAAAACTGATCCAGTGTTGCTAATTCCAATAATTGCAACAATCCCGTCAAGCGGAGTGCGATCGTTAGAGCTGTAACATTGGGAACAGCCATCAGAACACCTCGCCATTGCCAAATTCGCGGTTTTAGCTTTGTCCACATAATACTTAAGTGCTGAGTTAGGAGTACAGACGCGATTAATCGCGTCTGTACAGGAGATAGGAGGCAAGAGCATTTATTACTTCTTCCTCGTCTCCCCTGCCCCCTGCTCCCCCATTTTTTATTTCTCCGCTTTGCAGCAGTCAATCATTGGTTCTGAGGCGATCGCGCTCAATCCAACTGATTTGAAAAATTGTCTCCAATCCAGCCGAGTTTTTAAACTATGAGGCTCAGAACGGCGTAGCTGCGCTAGAGTGGTCAGCGCTTCATGCCAAATTCCAGCTTCTGCATAGAGAGTTGGCTGCTTCCGTAAATCTGCCTTTGCTAGCGCCTGCGACAAGGATAATTCTGGTTGAGTGCGTTCCACCCAGCCATCTACAATAGGATTTTCGCTGGAGTCTTCAGGATCGCAAACGATTGTCAGATACCAGTGATAAGTTTTATTTACTGCCAGTGGAGGTGTTTTTTCCGGAAGTGTAAAGCTAATAATTCCGGGTCTATTCGGAAGTCTCAAAGTTGTTTCATAAAACAATTTCTGCTCCTTATGAGCCACAATTCTAAACTTGGCAGTTTTGACTGGAGATTGAGGCACATACCAGAAAAATGTTGGATGCTGAGCGAAAGTCAATCCTAATTTGTTTGAAGGTATTAAAGAGGTTAGTGGCTGATTTCCTGTTAAACAAGAAGAACCACGGGTTGAACCCCCAGCACTTGCAGGAGGATCTCCCCGCTTTGGTGGCTTAAATGCCTGACTAATTTGCCAAGTTTTTTCTGTACGGTGCAACTGAGCCTGTACCTGTGCTGTTGAAGCAGAAAGCGGCACGAGATTCAAACACGTAGGTAAGGAAAAGACTGCAAGATATAAGGACGGCTTAATCCATTTCATGTTGATGTAGGAGTGCCTTGGTATTAAATGTAGCCAAACTGATAAATTTTCACTTATAAGCTTGCTCCAAGAGTTTCAAACTTCTTGGCGATGAAAAGTCAGTTGACTAAATCAAGTGTTCCCAAAAGCAGAGTCAGACTTTACACTCAACTACGAACTGTAGATTTGCTCTAGCTATGCGGAAGTAAATCCAGAGAAACTACTATTATTACGTTTTCCTGTCAGTTCACTTAATCAATCTGCACCTTGCGGCCATTCCACAACTCACCGTCTGGTGCTTTGTCTTCCAGTACTTGCCACAGTTGCGCTTGTTGCACATCTGTCAAGTTTGGTTCTTTACCTGGGTTATGATGCGTCGATCTCCCAAGGCGCTCGTCCCAAACTGGTTATAGCGTTTTACTAACTAATAAATCCAGATTCTTGTAAATCCTGTGACTTGCGCCACCTCCTGAGGTGTTTTTCCTGTCGCTAATCACCAAATGATTTGGTAATGGTTGCGTTCTGTCGCTTCTGTTGCCTGACGATAACGAACCAACAGTTCTTCCGTACAAATGTGGTTGGCGATCGCAATTCGTTTGGGCATCAGACGTAAATAAATACACTGTAACGATTCCAGTTTTATGATAGGTATTTATCCCAACTTGATATTACTTATCTTTGAATGCAAATCTGTATGACAATACTATTTTCCGGATGAGCCAAAATAAAACTGAATAAAGCTTTATATTGAGTTTCCCTGTAAAAACTTATGGAATTGCCTCAACGCGTATCAATTCGCTACAAAGACACATCCTACAATATTAATGAGATACGCTTGAAAACTTTCCGCCTAGCGCTGCAAATATGGGAAGAACAAACTAAACCAAGAAAAACAGAGCTTTATAATTTTATATCGTCTTGCTTGAAACAAGTTGAGCGCCAAGATCGTTTTATGTTTTCTCTGCTATTTGTAGAATTAACAGACCTCATACGCAATTCTTCGCTGGACAGAGGAATGAGAGAGGTGTTGATTAAAACAGCTTTCAGTGAGTTTGCTTGCGCGTTAACAGACTTTGAAGATGCTGCCAAAAAAGATTAGGCTTGTTTGAAATATAAATTGGTGAGAGACAAAATTGTAAATTTAGTATCTGTCTAACTAGAGCTATTGCTGTGGTTGCATGAATTGTCATTAACAAAGTTATTATTTTGTTACTAATATTTAGTAAAATTCATGCCCATATACAGAGACCTAGAGAGTTTTTAAAGTTTTGTAAATTGTTTACGAGTTGCCCCCATCATCTTTCGTGTGACCATTTTTGTCACGTTTGATACTTTCTTCTAAAGCTTGAATTTGTTCGCGACGGGCTTCCAATTCTAGAGAACGACGCGCTAAGTCTTGGTTTTGCAATGTCAGAGATTGTCGCCACTGTTCCGCTCGCTCTGCTTCCTGGTGTAAGAAATCAGGGGTAATGCCAGTGCTAAGATACGCTTGCACCAAACGTAGTACCCAATCAGTAGCTTCTTCTAGCCTTTCGATGTCGCCTGTAGGGGAAAGCTCAACTAAAACAAGCAATTTTTCACTCATAGTGTTTCCTTTTCCCAGGAGAATGAAAGCCTCTTCCGGGATAATTGCCCAGACATTATCAGCTTCCTGACGCGCTAATAAGCGCAACTGGTACTGGTCTAAAAATTCGTTTTTATGTACCTGGGCTAGATATAGCATGATCTTATTTTTGTTCTCATATCAAATTTTAAGTTCCAAAAATATTTTCTACTTTTAATTTTTTAAGAATTTTTAATTAATAATGGGCAATGGGAAATCAAAACTACCCCATTACCCATTGCAGCTATACTAAACCACGCAAGCAATGCTTACTGCAACGCCTGAAGGCGTAAGCGCAAAATTTCCGCCTGTTTTTCAGCCTCTGCTAATGCATCCCTTGCTCCTTGCACCACATCTGCTCTAGCTTTATCCACAAAATTAGGATTGCTTAATCTGGCGCTGAGAGAATTTACTTCTGCTTCAGCTTTGCTCAGACTTTTCTCTAGTTTGGCACGCAGGATTTCGATATCTACAACGTCGCTACTTAGGGGGATTAACACTTGGATTGTACCAATTACACCAGCGATGGCTTTTTCTGGTGCTTGTGGCTGTTGTGATTCTATCTCTGGCAGTTCTTTTTGGCTAGTTGGCTGGAAGAATTTGCCCCACAATTTTTGTCTAGCCTGTGCGCTGATTAAATTTTGAGTTATAAACCAACTGGCATAAACGAAACCGACCATTTCAAAGAAAGTTCCAAAAAAGGGAACATCATCAATTGCATCTGGGATAGCTAAAGCTACCCTCAAGAAGACAATCCCTACAATAGTTAGGGCAATGAATTTCAAACCTTTTTGGGGTTTTTTCTGAGCAAATGTTTGGCTTTTTTGTGCATCAGTAATGGTTAGAGTTTCCACCTTTGCCAAATCTTTAATATAAGATTGTCCAGCGGTGATAATTTGGCGTTCCTGTGCATTTTCACTTTGTAAATTCGCAGTTACTTTTGCCCCTGGTTTAATATCCGCCTCAGCGCGTAAATTCCGAATTGTGCGAATAGTGCCAATTAGCAGTTCAAATTGTTCTTCCAAAGCTGGATTAATTGAGTTGATATCTGCTTGAGGATAGGGTTGTAAAGATAAAGTTTGCGGCAAATCGGCTGGTTGTTGGGTGAGAGTCTGCCAAATTTCCTCAGTAATATGGGGCATAAAGGGATGAAGTAGTTTCAAAATCCCTTCCAGCACATAAGCGAGGGTTTGTTGGGCGACTCGCCGGGATGCGGGATCTGCACTTGTTTGCAACCGAGATTTTACTAGTTCGATATACCAATCGCAGAAATCGCCCCAAATAAATTCGTAAAGTCCTTTGGCTGCTTCCCCTAAACCGTAATTATCAATGTGATTGGCAGTTTGTTTAACAACTTGATGATAGCGAGAAAGAATCCAGCGATCGCTCAGTTCAGTAGCAATTGGTTCACCTAATTGGGCTGTGGTTTGACCGTCCAAATTCATCATCACAAACCGGGCGGCATTCCACAACTTGTTGGCAAAGTTACGGGATGCTTCTACTGAGGCTGACTCATCCTTTTTGCGATCGTACTCCAAGCGGATATCTTGTCCAGCCCCCGCGACTTCCTTAATCATGGCGTAGCGCAGGGCATCAGTACCGTATTTATCAATCAGCAACAGCGGGTCAATACCATTACCTTTAGTCTTAGATTGCTTTTGCCCGTTTTCATCCAGCACTAACCCGTGGATGTAAACATCTTTAAACGGCATTTGCCCAGTAAAATGTCCAGCCATCATCGTCATTCTGGCAACCCAGAAAAAGATGATGTCAAAGCCAGTTACTAAGGTAGTTGTGGGGTAGTAAGTCGCTAAATCTTGAGTTTGTTCTGGCCAGCCTAAAGTAGAAAACGGCCAAAGTCCAGAAGAAAACCAAGTATCTAGTACATCTGGGTCTTGTTCTAGCTGGACATTTTCGCCGAATTTTGATTTGGCTTTTTCCCAAGCTGCATCAGCTGATTTCGCCACCACGAACGGAGTGTTATCGGTGATTTGTCCACCCGTTTCACTGACAGCATACCAAGCGGGAATTTGATGTCCCCACCATAATTGGCGAGAGATGCACCAATCTTTGAGTTTGACTAGCCAATCACGGTAGACCTTAGTCCAGCGTTGAGGGACAAACTCTGGCGAATTTTTCTGGTCGAGGAATTCTAGCGCCCTATCTGCTAGCGGGCGAATTTTGACAAACCACTGAGTCGAGAGGAGGGGTTCAATGGGGACTTTACCGCGATCGCTATAAGGAACGGTATGCTTATAATCTTCTATCTTCACCAAAAAACCATCAGCTTCTAGGCGAGAAACCACATTCTTTCTGGCAACAAAGCGGTCTTGTCCTTGAAACTCACCAGCATTTGCATTCAGCGTACCGTCCTTATTGAGGATATTGATAAACGGCAGATTGTGACGCTTACCCATTTCAAAATCATTGGGGTCATGGGCTGGAGTCACCTTCACAAAACCAGTCCCAAATGTTGGGTCAACGTACTCATCACCAATGATGGGAATTTCTCGATTCATAATTGGTAGAGTTAGCGTCTTGCCAATTAAGTGCTGATATCTCTCATCATTAGGATTGACTGCCACAGCAGTATCACCCAGCATAGTTTCTGGTCGAGTTGTCGCCACCTCCACATACCCAGAACCATCCGTCAACGGATAGCGGAAGTGCCAGAGATTTCCATTGACCTCTTGGTTTTCCACCTCCACGTCAGACACCGCCGACTGAGAAGCCGGACACCAGTTCACCAGATACTCGCCACGATAAATTAAACCTTCTTCGTAGAGGCTAACAAAGGCTTCCAAAACAGCTTTCGATAAACCCTCATCTAAGGTAAACCGTTCCCGCGTCCAGTCTACCGAGACACCCAAGCGTCGCAACTGGTTGACAATCGTTCCCCCAGATTCTGCTTTCCACTGTTTAGCGCGTTCTAAGAATTGTTCGCGTCCCAATTCGTAGCGAGTTTTACCCTCTGCCTTGAGTTGCTTTTCCAACATCGTATGAACGGCGATGCTAGCGTGGTCAGTTCCAGGTAGCCACAGGGTATTGCGTCCTTTCATGCGGTGGTAGCGCACGAGGACATCAATTAATGCACTTTCAAAGGCGTGACCCATGTGCAAACTGCCAGTGACATTAGGGGGTGGAATGACGATGCAGTAAGGTTCGTCACCTTGGTTGGGATCGGCTTTGTAGACTTGGTTTTCTTCCCAAAATTTTTGCCACTTAGCTTCAGTGGTAAAGGGGTCGTAGAGACTGGGGAGATTCGGAATGGTTGCGGTCATGCGGGGAAAACTAAGGTGGAAGGACTCTAATAAATTTTGCCACAGGGTTGGAGAGGGTTTGATGGAAACGAACCACAGAGAGAAGTTGCGTGCGGGGGTTCCCCCCGTTGAGCAAACTTCGGTGGGCGCAGAGGACGCGGAGAGAGGAAATTTGGGCGATGAAATGAATCGGCTTACGGGCGGAGTGATTGGGGCAGCGATTGAAGTGCATAGGGTGCTGGGGCCAGGATTTTTAGAACAAGTATATAAAGAGGCGCTGATTATAGAATTTTTGAGGCGCGGAATACCTCATGAGTTTGAGAAGTGGGTGACGGTAAATTATAAAGGACATGAAGTAGGCAAGGGTAGATTAGATTTTCTGGTTGCTAACTGTTTAATAGTGGAATTAAAAGCTGTCCAGAATTTAGCCCCTATTCATGAAGCTCAAGTCCTTTCTTACCTTAAAATAACTAACTACCCCCTAGCCCTCCTGATTAACTTCAACGTCCCTCTCCTAAAAGACGGCATCAAACGCATTATCCTCTCTTAACAACTCCTCTCTGTGTCTCTGTGGTTCGTTAAAAAAAATCCATGAAACATCAAACCATACCCACTTCCCCTTGGACATTCATCCCCACCCTCTATTTCACCTCCGGCGTACCTTACGTAATTATCAACACCGTCTCCGTCATCTTTTACAAAAAACTAGGAATAGACAATACACAAATTGCCTTATGGACAAGTTTTCTCTACCTGCCTTGGGTCATCAAAATGTTTTGGGGGCCAATTGTAGATATTTACTCCACCAAAAGAAGATGGATACTGTACACCCAATTTGCCATGTTCTGCTGTTTGGGCTTAGTAGCCTTATTTTTACAAGTGCCCAATTTCTTTTTCCTGTCTCTCGCCGGATTGACAATAGGAGCATTCATTTCCGCAACTTATGACATCGCTACTGATGGCTTTTATCTCCTAGCTTTAAATCCAGAACAACAAGCATTTTTTGTTGGCATTCGTTCGCTATTTTACAGACTTGCTGTTATCTTTTGCTCTGGTATTTTGGTATTTATAGCTGGTAAACTTGAAGTATCTCTCCAGAATATCCCTTTAAGCTGGACTCTAGCTATTGGTTTTTCGGCTTTAATTTTAGCAATAATTTTTATCTTCCATCGCCTGATTTTACCCATACCAAAATCAGATAACCAACGACAGCCCGAAGAAACAGATAATATACCATTTTGGACAATAATTAGCTCGTATTTCGCTCAAGAGAAGATTATAGCTATCCTAGCATTTATCTTGCTCTACAGATTTGGTGAGGCAATGCTTGTCAAGATAGCCTCTTTATTTCTCTTGGATAAACAAGAAGTAGGCGGATTAGGACTCTCAACATCAGACGTTGGCTTAGTTTATGGCACATTTGGTGTAATTTCCTTAATTTGTGGCGGAATTTTAGGAGGATTGGTAATTTCCAAGTATGGATTGAAAAAATGTCTATTTCCTATGGCTTTAGCATTGAATTTACCCGATTTATTTTATGTTTATCTTGCTTATACTAAACCTTCGCTAACATTAGTGTATCCTCTTGTTTCTCTAGAACAATTCGGATATGGTTTTGGATTCACAGCTTTTAGTGTTTATTTAATGTATATTTCCCAAGGAGAATACAAAACTTCTCATTTTGCGATATCTACCGGCATCATGGCTTTAGGTATGATGCTACCTGGAATAATTAGCGGCTATCTACAAAAAGCGCTGGGATATCCATTATTTTTTATCTTGGTCTGTTTGCTCACTATTCCTGGAATGATTGCACTGTTTTTTATTCCTTTAAAAGAAGAATCATCCAAATAATTACCATTAATACAGTCCATGAATTATATTTTGGGAATAGATGGCGGTGGTAGCAAGACTGTTTGTGTCCTGATGGATGATGCGCGTCAAGTGCTAGGTCGTGGCGAAGCAGGCGCATCTAACTATCAGAGTATAGGCATTGAAGCAACACTAAAATCTATTGAATCTGCAATTTACGCGGCTGTAAATGAGGCGATAAATATTACAAATGCAGTCAGGATTGAAGCTATTTGCTTGGGTTTAGCTGGTGTCGGTCGCGCGGCAGATATCGAACTAGTAAAAAGTTTAATAAAAGAACTACAGAATAGTAAATTATTGCCTCTTACCTGGGATTTACAACCAGCAAATATTGTAATTTGTAACGATGCTCTGATTGCTTTAGTTGGTGGTATTGGCCATCCTGTAGGAATTGTAGTTGCTGCTGGCACAGGTTCTATAGTTTTCGGGCGAAATCATCAAGGAGAAACTAAACGAGTTGGCGGTTGGGGTTATATTTTAGGAGATGAAGGTAGCGCCTATAAAATTGCTGTTGCTGGAATGCAAGCAGCATTAAAAGCCTATGATGGGCGTGATATGTCTACGAGTTTAGTAGACGCGTTCACACAGCATCTTGCCTTGGCCAGTATAGAAGATTTAATAGAAGTAATATATCGGCGAGGATGGAGAGTAAAAGAAATAGCTGCTTTAGCACCAATTGTAGATTTAGCAGCAGCGGAAGGAGACGAGGTAGCAAATAAAATTATTGATGATGCTGTGCAAGAGTTAGTAAAAGCAACATCTACAGCAGTTGATGCCATTTTTAGCCCTAGTGAATTTTTGGAAGTTGTGACAACAGGAAGTGTCTGGCAAGCTAGATGCAAAATACATGAGAGATTTACAGCATCTATAATTAAGAAGTTTCCTCATATAAAAGTGATTTTTCCCAAGTACGAACCTGCTTATGGTGCTAGTTTATTGGCTTTGCAAAGGCTAGCGGGAGAATGGGGAATTTGAGCCATGTCTAGCCGCAAGCTGTTGTACATCAATGCATTTTCCACGAACCACAGAGGTGCAGAGAACAGCTTACTTATGTACGCGGCAAGCTATTGATTAGTTAACACCAGCAGTTGGGCAGAGAAGCTTTAGTAAAATTAATCGTCACCATTCTTGATGTAATTCTTCCAGGTGTCTGCTACCGTTTGAAGGAAACCTCGCACCCATACACTTATAACGGTTTAGAAATTGAGGTTTTAGTTGATGGCAACTGAATTGAAGTGGGAGAATGTGGTCAGGTTAATCTCGGTTTATTAAAACCAAGGTATAGAGCATTAGCATCAGGTTGGGGATTAGATCGCTTAGTGATGTTAGTTAAGGGGATAGATGACATTCGCTTGCTGCGAAGCACCCATCCCCGAATAGCTGCCCAGATGACGAACCTGGAACCCTATAATCTGGTATCTAATCAACCTAGTATCAGCCGCGATATGTTTATTGTCACCGGGATAGATACGGATATAGAAGATATTTGTGAACAGATTGTACGGGTGTTGGGCAATGATGCTGAATTATTAGAGTTAGTGGCAATTTTGAGTGACACTTACTATCACCAACTTACATACAAAGCCATTCAACGTCTAGGCATCCAACCTCATCAAAAAAATCTGCTAGTGCAGATGACTCTGCGGAGTTTGTACGCATCCATCACGAATAAAAAAACGTGAGTTCGACGGATTTAAAAACCCCTCTCCAAACCTCTCCCCTAAAAG
>NZ_JAVRBR020000041.1:0-83274 GCF_034531165.2 Dendronalium sp. ChiSLP03b
TTACGCAGTTTTGCTCCAACTACAACAAAAATGGTTGATACAGTAATCTCAGTTGCACTCAACTTAATGAATCCTCAAGATTTAAAAAATTGGTTTACTAATTGCTGTTACTGTACCTCATAACACCGGGAACTGCTGTAAGTAGTCTGAATCCAGCAGAACAAGATCGAGTTCTGGTGAAAATCTGTAAAGATATTAAAGCAGAAGTAAGGCTTTAATAGAACATATAAAACATTTTTTTCACTCCCCTTGATCCCCCCTTTGCAAGTAAGTAACTACGCAAAATTAATTACAGTCATTGCGAGCGAAGCGAAGCAATCCCAGCCCTTGCGATTGCTTCATTTCGCTTCGCTGCATTCGCAATGACATTGTGTAATTAATTTTGTTTAACTACTTATAGTGTTAGGGTGGGGTAAAACTTCATCAATTATGCGATCGCCAGCGTCAATAAAGATAGCGATCGCGTTTTTAACTCGACAATTCATGTTCGCAAGTCGAATGATGAAGCTTTGAGGTCAAGCGATCGCCCTTTTTGCTCGACAATTCGCGTTCAAAAGTCAAATGATCAAGCTTTGATGTGAAGCGATCGCTCTTTTTGCTCGACAATTCGCGTTCAAAAGTCAAATGATCAAGCTTTGAGGTGAAGCGATCGCCCTTTTTGCTCGACAATTCATGTTCGCAAGTCGAATGATGAAGCTTTGATGTGAAGCGATCGCGTTTTGAACTCGACAATTCGCGTTCAAAAGTCAAATGATCAAGCTTTGATGTGAAGCGATCGCTCTTTTTGCTCGACAATTCATGTTCGCAAGTCGAATGATCAAGCTTTGAGGTCAAGCGATCGCCTTTTTTGCCTGACAATTTGTGTTCAAAAGTCGAATGATGAAGCTTTGAGGTCAAGCGATCGCTCTTTTTGCTCGACAATTCATGTTCGCAAGTCGAATGATCAAGCTTTGAGGTGAAGCGATTGCTCTTTTAACTCGACAATTCGCGTTCAAAAGTCGAATGATGAAGCTTTGAGGTGAAGCGATCGCTCTTTTTACTCGACATAGGTACAAAAAACAATGGAGCAAGAAACCGAGAGTTTCTTGACTCCATTAAAGTTCAAGAGTAGGACATAAGCCGGGTTCTGTTCTCTTGCGAGGGCAGTTATCTATCTGGGACGGTTGTTACCAACCGCCTCTAGCGGCTCTATTTTAGGAACTGGTAAAAGACCAACCATAGTTCCTTTCGCCTTGCTCCCAACCGGGGTTTACCGAGCCAGCGCCTCTCGACGCTGCTGGTGCGCTCTTACCGCACCTTTGCACCCTTACCAGGAATCGGGTATTGGGAATTGGGGATCGGGTATTGGGAAATTTCTTCCCCAGTCCCTAGTCGCCAGTTCCTAGTCCCTATTCCTGGCGGTATCTTTCTGTGGCACTATCCTCACGATCGCTCGCACTGGACGTTATCCAGCAAGTTTGGTCTTTCGGGAGTCCGGACTTTCCTCAAACCAGTTATCATAACTGATCTGCAACCGCCTGCGCCTACTCTCTCCCTAGTTCCAGTGTAATCTTGGATGGCGTTATGTGTCCGGTAAGGATTACTTCTTTTTATTCCAGGGTAGGGCGTAAGTCCAAGGTAATTTCTTGACAATGAAGGGACAATTGATAATGCACACAGGAGGTATATTGACACCTGGAGTTAGACCTATACGTAATTCAGATAACCGTAGCACCAGTTGTAGTGAAAATTGCAATTCATTTCTTCTGTTTATAAACCCGTTGTATATCTTTTTTTGTGGAGGGCTGCCGCCTTTCAAGCCATTGATATTGACTAGAGGTTTTTTGGCTGAGTAGGTTCCCGCTTCTTTATCGCGCTCAAAAACATCTTCTGCTGTTACTGCCTCTGAAAGCGTTTTCTTAGGAGCAATCAGACTAGGACTTTGCGGTACGGCTAAGTCGCGGGTTATGTCTGGTGATTTGCGAATTACTCGGCGCGATTGATTGTTATATTCTTCGGCAACTAACGAACTATTGTCCCAATCAACGTATACTGCAAGATTATCGGATTTATTCTCGATACTAACCAACAATTCTTTCAAATCGTCAAATGAGTATGAATCTTTGAGTTTAAAAGAAATTCCAATTTGATCTTGCAAATTTTGCTCTTTCAGTTGATCGTCTACGACTGCTTTTTGAAACTCAAACTTAATTTTATCGTCGATGGATTCAACCATAAGATTGAAGATGTAAGAAACGCCGATAATATAAAGCGTCAAAACAACTAAATTTTGGTCGCTACTCCCTCTCATAAATCAGTACACAACTCCCTGTAATAATTATTTTGTATATTCAACTCATTGAGCGGTTACAATCTTTAATCGCGCTTAATCGTTGAGGAATTGTTCAGCCAGCCCCGCTGCCAAAAAAAGAATAACAATGCAAATCCAATTACTGCCATTCCCGCTAAGCAAATTGGGTAGCCCCAATACCAATTCAGTTCAGGCATATTGTACGGTGATTTTTCCGTATTGAAATTCATACCATATATTCCAGCAACAAAAGTTAGTGGAATAAAGATTGAGGAAACCACAGTTAGCACCTTCATGATTTCATTCATTTTGTTACTTACTGATGATAGATAAACATCCATTAATCCAGATGCTAGCTCTCGGTAAGTTTCCACCATATCCATTACTTGCACTGCATGGTCGTAACAATCTCTCAGGTAAATTCGTACCTCCTCACCGATAAGTTCACTGCCATCTCGAATTAATGAACTAATTGCATCGCGTTGAGGCCAGATAGCACGGCGCAATTGCAGTAATTCTCGCCTAACTTGATAAATGTTTTGTAACGTTTGCCGGGTAGGGTTGACCATTACTTCTTCTTCTAATTCCTCAATTCGCTCCCCGTAAAGCTCTAACACTGGAAAAAAACCATCAATCATTGCATCTAATAGCGCATAAGCTAAATAATCAGCCCCTTGTTTGCGGATGATGCCTTTGCTTCTATCAATTCGTATCCTCACACCTTCAAAGCAATCATGCTCTGGTTCTTCCTGCACTGTTAGCAAGTAATGTTTACTCAAAATTAAACTTACTTGCTCGCTATAAAAACCACAAGTTTTTTCCTTTGGTACTACCATGCGAGCAATGAACAGTAATTGGTCTTCATAATCCTCGATTTTGGGACGCTCTGGTACATTAACCACATCTTCTAAAACCAGAGGATGTAAATCAAAAACTTGACCCAACCTTTGTAGTATGTCTTGATTACCTAAACCTTGTACATCTACCCAAGTCACAGATTCCGTATCCAAATAAGGGACGCAATCTTCTGGAGTTGCTATTTGTTTGCGGATGAAATTAGTTTGGTTATAGTCAATCAAAAAAATCGTTGGAGGTTTAGCATTTTCATCAACGATAATAGTCCCTGGCAGAGTGCCTGGTTGGTGATAAAAGTCTTTTTGATATAGCTTTGTTACTGCTTTGGGAATCCGGCGAATTTTTCTTGCTATGCTTCTTGCCATAAATTTTACCTAATTGTTAGTTGTCAGTTGTCTTTCCCTGCCCCTCTGCATCAGCAATGGTATAAAAAAACAGTTTGCCTTGCTACGACAAACTGTTTACAAAATATTTACATAAGGAAGCAGGAATTAGAACATACCACCCATGCCTCCCATACCGCCCATACCGCCCATACCGCCCATACCACCCATGCCGCCCATATCAGGCGCAGCAGGAGCTTTCTTCTCTGGTTTTTCCACGACAATGGCTTCGGTGGTTAAGACCATACCAGCAATGGAAGCAGCATTTTGCAATGCTGAACGCACGACTTTAGCAGGGTCGATAATACCAGCGGCAATTAAGTCCTCAAATTCACCGGTAGCGGCATTGTAACCGACGTTAAAATCGCTTTCCTTGACTCTAGAAACAATGACAGACCCTTCATCACCAGCATTTTCTGCTATTTGACGCAAGGGAGCTTCTAGCGCCCGTTTGACGATATCTGCCCCAATTTTTTCTTCTTCTTCAAGGCTGTTTTTAATCGCGTCTACTTTCGTAGTCAAGTTAATTAGGGTTGTTCCACCACCGGGAACGATACCTTCTTCGACAGCAGCTTTGGTCGCGTTCAGTGCGTCTTCAATTCGCAGTTTGCGGTCTTTGAGTTCGGTTTCAGTGGCTGCACCCACTTTAATCACTGCGACACCGCCAGCTAGCTTGGCAATGCGTTCTTGCAGTTTTTCTTGATCGTATTCGGAATCGGTTTCATCCAATTGCCTGCGAATTTGCCCGATGCGCTGTTGCACTTCTGGCTTGGTGGAACTGCCAGCTACAATTGTGGTGTTTTCTTTGTCAATAGTGATTTTACGGGCAGTTCCCAATGCTTCGATAGAAGCGGTATCCAAGCTGAGACCGATTTCTTCAGAAATCATCTGTCCATCGGTGAGAATCGCAATATCTTGTAACAAAGCTTTACGGCGATCGCCAAATCCTGGTGCTTTAATTGCAGCAACAGCCAGTACACCGCGCGCTTTGTTCACCACCAAAGTTGCTAAAGCATCTCCTTCTACATCTTCAGCAATAATCAGCAGTGGTTGACCCAAACGGGCAACTTTTTCCAAAACTGGTACTAAATCTTGAATGCTGCTGATTTTTTTGTCGGTAATCAGGATTCGGGCATTTTCAAATTCGACAATCTGCCGTTCGTTATTGGTGATGAAGTAGGGAGAAATATAACCCCTGTCAATCTGCATCCCTTCAACTACTTCTAGTTCGGTTGTCAAGGATTTAGATTCTTCCACAGTGATTACACCATCTTTGGTGACTTTCTCCATGGCTTCGGCCAGCATCTGACCGACTTCTTCATCGTTACCAGCTGATACTGTAGCAACTTGTGCGATCGCACTTCCTTCTACTGGCTTTGCTGCTTTAGCAATTTCTTGTACCAGTGCCTCGATGGTTTTGTCGATCCCGCGCTTTAAGCTGACTGGATTAGTACCAGCTGCCACGTTCTTCAAACCTTCTCTAATTAAGGCCTGCGCTAAAACTGTGGCGGTGGTAGTACCATCCCCAGCGACATCCTTGGTTTTGGATGCTACTTCCTGGATGAGTCTCGCACCAGTATTTTCTAAAGGATCTTCTAATTCAATTTCTTTAGCAACAGTGATACCATCGTTGACAATTTGGGGCGCACCATATTTTTTTTCTAAAAGGACGTTACGCCCTTTTGGTCCCAAGGTGATTTTCACAGCATCGGCAAGGGCATTGACACCCCGTTCTAACGCCCGCCGCGATTCTTCATCGAAGGAAATAATTTTTGCCATGTTTCTTTTCTCTAGCGCTTCCATTAGACAATTTAGCACTCACAAGCTAAGAGTGCTAATTACCCAAGCAGTTCAGATTATAAATGGAAATAAAAAAAATTGATTAATATACTATTGATGCTCATGTAGGATACAGGCAGTAATGGTTGAATTGGGAGATGAATCTATACAACTCCCTTAGATCCCTTGGGATTGCCGACCCTAGCGGCACCGGCTGGTTGGCAGTAGTTTTTACGTTCCTTTTGGCTTGTCTAGTTACGTGGCGTTTGATTCCCACAGTACGCAAATTCGCCCTGCGGGTAGGTTGGGCTGACCAACCAAACGCGCGACGGCTGAATCGAGAACCTTTGCCGAATGCAGGGGGTTTGGCTATCTATGCGGGAGTCATTGCCGCATTGGTACTAGCTAGCCTCTTAAGACCCATTGAATTGCAAAGCGTACTGGCTCAGGTGCTGACTATTCTACTAGGAGGTTCAATCCTAGTGCTTGTCGGCTTTATCGATGACCAGTTCGGCTTGCCTCCCTCGGTTCGCTTGTGGGCACAGATTGTTACAGCATTGTTACTTTTTGCTAATGGCATCAATATCGCCGTTAATTTCGGCACACCCATTGATTCCATCCTGTCGATGTTGCTAACAGTACTGTGGGTAGTGGGTATTACCAACGCCATCAATTTGATGGATGGGATGGATGGATTGGCAGGAGGAGTTAGTTTTATCACTGCCATGAGTTTATTAGCAGTTTCAGCCCAATTTCCCAATAAGGCAGCGGCAACCTTAGTTCTGGCAGCCTTAGGGGGTGCTGCACTCGGCTTTTTGCGCCACAACTTCTATCCCTCACGGATCATCATGGGTGATGCCGGAGCGTACTTTTTTGGCTATGTGCTGGCTGCAACCAGTATTTTAGGTAATCTGCAAGTAACTACGGTCTTTTCCTTAGTACCGACAGTTTTATTTTTGTTATTGCCAGTCCTAGACACCACTCAAGTGTTTGTCAGGCGGTTATTGGCAGGAAAAAACCCCCTGAGTACTCCAGGCAAAGATCATCTGCACCATCGTTTGCTGGCTTGGGGATTTTCTCAGCGCCACGCTGCGTTCACCCTATGGGCAATTACCTTAATTTGTAACTTGCTAGCGATGACAGTACGAGGTATGCCCTTGGCGGTGACGCTTGCTACCGCCAGTAGCATTATCATTCTTTTAGGCTTGACTATTTGGCAAAGAATCCGCCAGCAGTCCTGAGTGAGGAGCAGGGAGAAATAATTGTTAACTCTTGTACAGACGCGTAGACGCTTGTAAGAGCGGCTTCTCGTAAGAGTATAATCGCGTCTCTACTCCTAACTCACCACTCAGTACTCTTTAAGCCATTACCATACCGCCATCAACGTTAAAGACTTGTCCAGTAATGTAGGCGGCGGCAGGATCGGCGGCTAGGAAGCGCACCATGCCAGCGACTTCTTCTGGTTGACCGTAGCGACCCAGAGGAATGTATTTAACGATATCTTCAGTATTATTGAGGTTGCTGGTCATATCGGTGGCGATGAAACCAGGGGCGACAGCGTTAACAGTAATACCACGAGAAGCCAGTTCTTTGGCAACAGTTTTTGTAAAGCCAATGACACCTGCTTTGGCAGCGCTGTAGTTAGCTTGACCTGGGTTGCCCATTTGTCCGGCAACGGAGGTAATATTGATAATTCGCCCAGAACGTTGCTTGAGCATGATTTTACTGGCGACACGTGTGCATAAAAAAACACCAGTGAGATTGAGGTCAATTACAGCTTGCCAATCTTCCGGCTTCATTCGTAAAAGTAGTGTGTCGCGGGTAATACCTGCATTGTTGACTAAAATATCAATGCGCTTGAATTTGTCTATGACGGCGTTAAATAGTGTATCTACTTGCTCAGCTTTAGAAACGTCAGCTTGTAAGGCTAATGCTTGACCTCCGGCTGCTGTAATTTCTGCTACTACATTGTCAGCAGCAGCACTGGAACTGGCATAATTGACTACGACATTGGCTCCTTCTGTAGCTAATTGTAGTGCGATCGCTCTGCCAATTCCTCGTGAAGCACCTGTAACAATCGCAACTTGCCCCTGCAATTTTTGCAAATTTTCATTTAAGACTGCCATAAACTTTTCCTTAGCGTTTTGAGTTACCGCGCTAATTATCTTATGGTGATTCGTACCTTGAACTTATAGGATTTTGAATTTTGCGAAAAATTGAGCAAGTTGTGTCGGTTGGTTTCCCACGCCACTTGTCACAGGTGAACCCCCCTTCGGGTTCGCAGTTCCTTCAAGTCGGCGAAGCCGCCCAACGGACTACTCACCGCAAGGCAATGGCTCGACTTAAGCAAACTGGTATGTCAAGAAAGTTAGCCCAACCTCGCAAACTTTTTAAGATGAATTTAAGTTTTCCTTAATAAGTTTGTCACATTTAAAAATGTATCTACACTTTTAAAATGAGGTGAGAAATTTGGCAACAATAAAAACAAAATGAGGTTATACCGATTCTAAGAGGCACGCATTACTATTGAAATCAATCAAGAGAAAATAGGTGTGTGTCATATGGCTACTAAAAAACAATTCAATAGCTTTGAAGAAATGCTGTCTGGTTCTGATGTACCTGTGTTGGTAGATTTTTATGCGGAATGGTGTGGGCCTTGTCAGATGATGGTGCCGATTTTAGAGCAAGTTAATGCCCAACTAAAAGACCGTTTGCGTATCGTAAAAATTGACACGGAGAAATATACACAATTAGCCAGTCAATACCAGATTTACGCTCTACCAACGCTAGTACTATTTAAGGAAGGTAAGCCTGTAGATCGAATTGAGGGAGTGATGCAAGCAGGACAGTTGGTACAACATCTCAAAGGTTTAGTTTAAGAAGTGTTAACTGTAGAGACGTGAAATTTCACGTCTCTCTTAGTAAATGTAAAGTTGTTAAACACTCAACGTATATTTTTGGAGTGGGTCATGCTGAAGCAACTCATCCTTGAAAACTGGAAAAGTTTCCGTTATGCAGAACTTCCACTTGACCCATTAACTGTTCTCATTGGCACAAATGCCAGTGGTAAATCTAATGTAGTTGAAGCTTTGGAATTTCTACAACGAATAGCTAGAGGCGAAAATATTGAAGCAACTTTAGCAGGTGATAAAACACTTCCATCTATTCGCGGTGGTATAGACTGGGCTGCACGTAAACCTTACAGTGAATTTACATTAAAAGCTATTATTCAAACAATAGATAATACAACTGATTTATTATATGAAATTAAAGTCCAAACCAAACCTGATACTAAGATTGTACAAGAAGCTGTAGAAGTAGTAGAAAACTATAACCAGAATTTTCATGAAAATATGGTAATTTTATCCCGACATAATCTAAAACAATCATGTTTATCAGAAGCTATAGGTCAGTTTAATAACATAGAAAAAGAAGTAACTAAAGTTAAAGATGTTATAAAAATATACCATAATACAGTTGAAGAACTAAAAGCATTAAAAATACAACTAGAAAATTTAGAAGATAATATCGATAATAATATCTGGAAATCAACAATATCTGAACGGGTTCAAAGCTTGGATAAGTTAAAAACTATAATAATTAATCAAATTCCTACTCACAATAAGTCTATTGATAATATAAAAATTCTCAATAATGATTTAAAAAATGAAATAGAAAAAATTAAGGTGATTATTTCTAAACTAATAAATGTTTTTGTTATAAATCCAATTCCTTCTAAGATGCGAAGTTATTCATCAATATCTGATGTATTTAAAAGTGATGCATCAAATATAGCTGGTGTACTTGCTGCATTACCTGATGAACGTAAAGCAGAAGTAGAAGCAACGCTATCTGCTTACATCAAAAATTTTCCAGAAAGCGATATTAAAAAAGTATTTGCAGAACCAGTTGGTAGACTTAAAACTGATGCAATGCTTTACTGTGAAGAAGAATGGAAACCTGGAGAGACGACACTAATAGATGCTAAAACTATGTCAGATGGAACTCTCCGCTTTCTAGCAATTCTTACAGCGCTACTGACTCGCCCAGAAGGTAGTCAAATCGTAATTGAAGAAATAGATAACGGTCTTCATCCCTCTCGTGCAGAATTACTGGTAAGAATGCTACGCGATATTGGTAGAAAGAGGAAAATCGATATTTTACTTACTACTCATAATCCAGCTTTCCTTGATGCTTTAGGCCCTGAAATCGTGTCATTTGTAGTCGTCGCACACCGTGACTCTGAAACCGGAGAAAGCAAGCTTACCCTTTTAGAAGATATTGATAATTTTTCTAAGTTATTTGCATCATATTCTTTGGGTGATATGACAACTAAGGGTGCAATTGAAAGAAGCCTTTCTCGTAGTGAATAGTTACTAATATGAGAAAGGTGCTACTCATTGATACATCGCTTTTATGCGTTTGGTTACAAGTTCCAGGTAAAGAAACTGCTGGTAATAATGAATGGGATTTTAAGCGTGTAAATCAGAAAATTGAGTGAGAAATTGCTAAATCAACAACGTTGGTACTTCCTCTAGCTGCTGTTATAGAAACAGGTAATCATATTGCACAGGCTAAAACAGCCAATTCAGAAAGTAAACGCTTAATAGCTCAAAAATTTGCTGATATCATGACTTATGCAGCTGATGAAACTACACCTTGGGCTAAGTTCCGCGAACAAATTGTTCTTTGGGAAGAGGAAGCATTAAAAAGTTTAGCGGCTAAATTCCCCAATCAAGCTGTAGAAAAGACTTCTATGGGTGATGCTAGTATTGTAATCTTGGGCAGGCACTATCACCAAAAGGGTTTCCACGTAGAGTTTTTGACTGATGATGATAAGCTAAAATCGCAGGAACCACCCCCACCACAGCCACCTACACGCCGCAGCAGTCGTAGGAAAGAATGAAAGAAAAGGTCTTGATTGATAATTTTGATCGCCATATTATTTCCACAATTTCATTAAGTATTTTTTAGATAGTTATCACTGCTTCTTCGCTGGGTACTCTAACGGAGTATGAGTCTTACAGAAGTACAGCAATGAAGCTGAGTAAAGGAATACAAACATTTTGGGTTGCAGTAAGTAACTATATACTTTTGGGTATAACTTTGTTTTTATATCTTCTCGCTGGTAATGGTTGGAAATTGACCAATCTGCTGAATTTGCCAGATATGATAGGTTTTACAATAGTTATTGCCTTGGTGATATTTCCGTTGCTTTGGTTTTTATCCAATTTGAAATTGCAGTTACTTCAAGCAACACCAAATGAATGGCAATTCAAAGTAGCAGTACTTGCAGATTACCCACAATTAGATTTAGGTTGGTTGCAGCAAAAAACTACCACTTTAGAATCTCTTGGTTTTGTCCAGTTAATGGACTATCAAGTTGACCCAGGTGCTGGATTTGCGAGGTGTTTTGCCCATCCGCAACAGTATTGTTTTGCTGAAATTGGCCAGATTTTTCAGAAAAATGGAGAGGTAATCGCAATCAACTGCTGTGTTTTTAGTATTTTACAGCAAGATTGGGTAGTGGCTGTTATTAATCGAGAAGTCAATCAAAATGATGGAATTCCTTACATGTGTCGTAATTCTAAACATGTAAGAACCTATGACCCTAATAGTAATCTGGATGAACTCTTACAAACTCATTTGAGATTTCGCCAGCAAATACTAACTAATTTAGGTATAACCGTATCCACTGATGTTTCATGGTCTGCCTACAGTAACCTAGAGCGACAAGCTACAATTTCCCGCAAACAAAGCTTACGACGCAAAAATCTCTTGTTGTCAATATTAGAAGCTACACTGTTTGAGATAAATCCTAAATCTGAATGGTTAGGAGATTACCTAAAAGAAGCAGCAAAAAGACGGCTAAAAAATCGTTAGTGCAAGAAGCGCATACTTTTGTGCCTTTTTCAACTCGTCGAACTTACATGAAGTATGTGCCTCTTCATCAAGAAATAGTATCAGGATTAATATATTCTGAACGCCAGTTTGCAATAGCGGAGGAAACCTCCACATATAACTGGTTCCTCCTGAATACTGACGCAAAATTTTGAAAATTAAGTTATAAATGCAAATGCTATTTAGCTACTACTAAATATTGCATTTGTTTGTTAAAGTGAATCCTGAACGCTATGAATCTTCAGGAAGAATCCATTTTGGTGGTTCCATCATTTTTTTTCGCAGACGTTCTTCAGCCATCTCTAACATTTGGTCTAAGGAAGTTTCTTCAATAAATTTTGCTGCTGCTTCTCTAAACTCGATATTAGGGCATTTATCCCCTAAAACGCACCCATTGACGCAGGCTTCAGCACAGTTAATTTTCTCCTCCATAGTGTAGAATCCTCTTGCTAAAAGTTTTGAGTTAGGAGAGGAACAAGGCCGCAGCACTATTCTTACTCTCAAGCATTATCCTCCCAATAAATCTTACCTTGCCAGTTGCCATCTCTTTAGTCTTCATACCTACCATTGATATATAAGTTGCTAATGACAGCACTGCTGCTACGCTAACCATATATATGCAATGTCTTGCTGGAAAGGGCGCTCATGTCAGAACTGTTTGCCACTACTAGAACCATCGCCGCGATCGCTACTGCTGTTGTGCCGCAGCAGGGTAGTGTTGGGATTGTGCGGATGTCTGGTTCCCAAGCCATGGACATTGCCCAAACTCTGTTTCACGCACCTGGGCGACAAGTTTGGGAAAGTCACCGCATTCTCTACGGTTACATCCGCCATCCCCAGACACAACAACTTGTGGATGAAGCTTTGTTGCTGCTCATGAAAGCACCCCGTTCTTACACCCGTGAAGATGTGGTGGAATTCCATTGCCACGGGGGAATTATAGCAGTGCAGCAGGTTTTGCAACTGTGTTTGGAAAGCGGTGCAAGACTAGCGCAGCCAGGAGAATTTACCCTCCGCGCCTTTTTAAGTGGGCGACTGGATCTGACGCAAGCTGAAGGTATTGCCGATTTAGTGGGAGCGCGATCGCCCCAAGCTGCCCAAACTGCTTTAGCTGGCTTGCAAGGAAAGTTAGCTCATCCGATCCGGCAGTTACGCGCTAACTGTTTAGATATCTTGGCAGAAATCGAAGCCAGAATTGATTTTGAGGAAGATTTACCTCTGCTGGATGATAAAGTCATAATATCAGCAATCGAGAACATTGCCGCAGAAATTACCAAGTTACTAGAAACAAAAGACAAAGGCGAATTGCTACGCACAGGTTTAAAAGTGGCAATTGTCGGTCGTCCGAATGTTGGTAAATCTAGCTTATTGAACGCTTGGAGTCGGAGCGATCGCGCCATTGTTACAGACTTACCCGGTACTACCCGTGATGTAGTTGAATCTCAGCTAGTTGTCGGCGGAATTCCCGTGCAGGTGCTAGATACTGCGGGGATTCGAGAAACAATAGACCAAGTGGAAAAAATTGGCGTTGAGCGATCGCGCCGTGCTGCTAGTGCGGCTGATTTAGTTTTGTTGACCATCGATGCCTCAGCAGGTTGGACGGAAGGCGATCGAGAAATTTACGAACAGGTGCAACATCGTCCGTTAATTCTAGTGATTAATAAAATCGACCTTGTAGAGAATGGAAGTTATAAATCTTTAGAATATCCTGGTAATATTAACCATATTGTCCACACAGCAGCAGCACAAAATCAAGGAATTGATGATTTGGAAAAATCCATTTTAGCAATAGTTCAACTAGGAAAAGTCCAAGCTGCTGATATGGATTTAGCAATTAATCAAAGGCAAGCTGCTGCTTTAACTCAAGCTAAAATATCCTTGGAACAAGTCCAAGCAACAATAGCCCAACAGTTGCCGCTTGACTTTTGGACAATTGACTTACGTGGCGCAATTCAAGCACTAGGCGAAATTACTGGTGAAGAAGTGACAGAATCCGTTTTAGACAGAATTTTTAGCCGCTTTTGTATTGGAAAATGATTTAATATTAAAACTAATATTTTACTTTTTTAACTGATAAATAAAACAGATAAACATTATGCCCCTTTTTAGACAAGATGTTGATTTTTTCTTTGAAGAATTTATCAAAGTAACTACTGGTGGAGGTGGTGATG
The DNA here is from genome assembly GCF_034531165.2 of Dendronalium sp. ChiSLP03b. Classification (NCBI taxonomy): domain Bacteria; kingdom Bacillati; phylum Cyanobacteriota; class Cyanophyceae; order Nostocales; family Nostocaceae; genus Dendronalium; species Dendronalium sp. ChiSLP03b. The sequence goes on from NZ_JAVRBR020000041.1 coordinate 13,380, forward strand.
CCAGTGTATAGGCAGTGGGTAGTTATCAGGGAGAATACATTTTGACCGTCATTGATAAAAAAGTAAATTCCTTAACTATAGATGACATAGCTGATAAACCAGCTTTTTTTCTGATACACGATTTAATGAAATTTTCTCCTGAGTGGGAATACAATACAGCAGCACTTGCTTTAGCAAATAAATTAGCAAAATCTAATCTGAAATAAACTGACAGCTAAACAATTCAACCTATAAAATTCATGCAATGTCTTTTATCGATGAAATAACAAATTTTAATTCTTTGATTGTCGGAGCCAGCCAAGGTATTGGTTTAGGTTTTGTAAAAAAATTACTTATAGATGACAGAATAGCCAAAATTTATGCAACGTATCGCCAAAAAAATACTGCCGAAGAATTACTATCTTTAGTAAATAAATACTCTGGCAAATTAATTTGTCTAGCAATGGATATTAGTGATGAATCGCAGATTGTTGAAGCTGTGCAACAGATACAGACCGAAGTTAACAAACTGCACTTAGCAATCAATTGTGTAGGACTGCTACACGAAGGAAATTTAGAACCAGAAAAAAGCTTAAGACAGATTAATTCAGAAAATTTACTGCGTTATTTTCAGATAAATAGTATTGGTGCTGTATTGCTGGCTAAGCACTTGTTGCCTCTGTTTCGTCATGGAGAACGCAGTGTATTTGCTACTATTTCTGCCAAACTTGGTAGTATTAGCGATAATCAACTTGGCGGCTGGTATGGCTATCGTGCTTCCAAAGCAGCACTCAATATGTTTATGCGAACTGCGGCAATTGAATATGGTAGAAGCTGTCCCAAAACTTTGGTAGTCACATTGCATCCTGGTACAACCGATACAAAGCTTTCTCGTCCCTTTCAAAGAAATGTACCTGCGGAAAAATTATTCTCAGTGGAACGCACTGTTACCCAACTATTAAATGTTATCGAACAACTTCAAGAAGGTGATAGCGGACAGTTTTTCTCTTGGGATGGAAGTAGGTTGCCTTGGTAAGAATAAGTAGATGGACAAAAATATTTACAGTCATTGCGAGCGTTGGCGTTAGCCTCTCGTACCTCTTCGGGAAAGCAAGCTAGCAAGAGCGTCTCCGACAAGAGAAGAGAAGCGAAGCAACCCAGTTCACTTACACCCTCACACCCCTACACCCCTTGATTTTTCGTATCACTGCGTAAGTCCTAAGAGTTTGCAGTAGGGGAATTCAGAACTTTTCAATATGTCGTAAAATTTTTCTGTAAAAAACAAAATTTTTATTCTCAGTATGAACGACACACAACATTTGTATATTGTCAAGCGCCCTACTGGTCATTGCGAAATCGTCCCCAGCAAACAAGTTGGAGACGATAATCCAGAAATTATAGAACAGTGGGGGCCTTTTACTTCCGAAGAAGAAGCGATCGCCCGTCGCATTGGATTAATCAGGGCTGGCAAATGCCAACCCCAATAAATCCAAAATTTTTAACTTTTAATTCTTAATTTTTTCTGCACTCGTAATTCCTTTAGCAGCAATTTGTTTACCTATCACTTCCACTGCTTTAGCGAATTGTGGATCTGCTAATGTAGCAAGTTTGTCGCGTTCGCGGAGCCACAAGTCCTGCCGCTGAGCATCAGTCAAATCAACCTTTATATCTGGATCGATCCCATGCTTATTAATATCTTTATCACTGGGCGTGTGGTATTTAGCAATAGTCACTGCCAATCCTGAACCATCTTCCAAAGGACGTACTGATTGTACTAGTCCCTTACCAAAGGTTTGAGTACCCACTAGAGTAGCACGCTTATTGTCCTGTAACGCCCCTGAGAGGATTTCACTAGCACTGGCTGAACCTTTATCTACCAATACTACCAGAGGTTTATTCGTGAGAGCGCGTCCATTAGCTACTTCCCGTTCTCGTTCACCTTGGCGGTCAATTGTGGAGACTATTGTGCCTTGATTCAGCCACATGCGGGCAATTTCCACACTAGAGAATAGTAAACCACCTGGGTTACCACGTAGATCGAGAATATAGCCAGCTACCTTTTTGGTTTCTAAATCTTTGATAGCGTTTTGCATTTCCTTGCCAGCATTGGCGCTGAATTGATTCAGGCGAATGTAACCAAGGTTACCTGCGGGTGTTTGCTTTTGCGAATACTTAACAGGATGGATTTCAATCCGCGCTCGTTTAATCGCAAACTCTTTTACTTGACTGTTACGCTGAATTGTCAGATTTACTGTTGTTCCTGCTTCACCTCGGATCAAAGATACTGCTTGATTAGTATCCATCCCCTTAGTGCTTTTGCCGTTAATTTTGAGAATTGCATCTTTCGCAAGAATTCCAGCCTTAAATGCAGGTGTATCTTCAATTGGGGCAATCACAACTAACTGCTTCGTTTTTTCATCCTGACTGATTGTGATACCAATACCTGTTAGTTCTCCAGAGGTATCCACTTGCATATTTTTGAATTCCTCTGGGTCCATAAATCGGGTGTATGGGTCATTTAGCTTTTTCAGCATTTCCCGAATGGACTTATAAGCTTCCTGCTGACTACTGTAGGACTTGTTTAAGTACTCCTTACGAACAGCCTGCCAATCAACTTGGTTAAAAGTACCATCTACGTATTGGCGGTTAACTATTTGCCAAACTTCGTCTACCGTTTCCTTTGGACTTGCTTTAAATAAAGCCTGACCTCGTGAATGAATGCCAAGACTAGTAACAGCGATCGTGGAGAGTGTTACTGCTGTAGCACCCAAAACAAGCCTACTTTTTGTAATCACCATAATGACAACTTTGTCAGAGGGAAAAATTATAGTCAGTATGCCCAATCTAACACAGGGTACCAATGTACAGGTCGAGCATGTATTTCTAATTTCATTAAAATACTTGACAATCCGGCCAGCTGGGAGAGTAGAGAGTAGGGACTAGGGATTAAAAAAATTATTTAATACCCAGTCCCCAGTTCCCTCATGGTTCTACCCAGCGTCCATCTGCCTCGATCAGCTTAATCAACTCTTCAACTCCTTGTGCTTCTGGGACTTTTTTAATTTCTTCTCTGCCACGGTACAAGGAAATATAACCAGGGGTCTTGCCAACATAGCCATAGTCCGCATCTGCCATTTCTCCAGGCCCATTAACAATACAACCCATGACTGCTATATCTAGCCCAGTCAAGTGCTTAGTAGCTTCTCGTACTTTGTGCAGCACTTCCTCTAAATTGAACAAAGTGCGTCCACAAGAAGGACAAGCGACATACTCGACCATTGTTTTCCGCAATCCTAAAGCTTGCAGAATGCTGTAGCAGACAGGAATTTCTTTTTCTGGTGGTTCTGTTAATGACACCCGAATTGTATCGCCAAGACCATCAGCGAGCAATGTGGCAATACCAGCTGTAGATTTAATGCGCCCGTATTCACCATCGCCAGCTTCTGTAACACCCAAATGCAAAGGATAATCCATACCCAGTTCATCTAAGCGCTTCGCCATTAAGCGATAAGCAGCTACCATCACAGGTACTCGCGAGGCTTTCATCGAAATTACCAAGTTACGAAAATCTAAAGATTCACAAATGCGAATAAATTCTAAGGCAGATTCCACCATCCCTTCTGGGGTGTCGCCGTAGGAGAATAGCATCCTTTCAGCGAGAGAACCGTGATTGACTCCGATTCGCATTGCTTTACCTTGGTCGCGTAGAGAAATCACCAGAGGCGCTAAAGTTTCGCGGATTTTTTCTCCAATTTCATCAAATTCGGCTTTACTATATTCAGTTCTCTTGGAATTTGGTTTTTCAAATACATACAACCCTGGATTAATTCGCACTTTCTCTATATGTTTGGCGACTTCTAGGGCGATTTTCATGCCATTGTGGTGTACATCAGCAACAATTGGCACATCTTGATAAGTTTTAATTAATTTTTGTTTAATTTCTGCTAAAGCCACAGCGTGAGCTATACTCGGCACTGTAACGCGGACAATTTCACAACCAATTTCGTGTAATCGACGAATAGCAGCCACGGAACCGTCGATATCAAGAGTGTCTTCGTTAATCATCGACTGCACCACAACGGGGTAGCCACCTCCAATGGTGACATTTCCCACCTTTACAGATCTGGTTTTACGCCGCTTAATCGTGGTATCGATGGTGGATTGATTCCCTGTGGTGTTGGATGTTGTAAGGGTCGGCAAAGTTTGCATAACCTAATTAGGTAAATTTGCTGTAGTTAAAATATCAGATTGAAATGTCTCTGTCTCTCAGATTGCCACAGTAGGAGCTTTTTTGGACGATGAGGTTGCAAAAAAGAAAATAAAGAGTGAGACGAACCAGGATAAGTAATTCAAAATTAAAATTTGATCTACAATGGCGAACGCTACTTACTGAGTAGTAAATGTTATCACTAGTATCCATGTAAGATTATGACCCAACTTTCAATACCTAATGACTTATTAGCGAACAGTGAAGTTTTGATTGCCACCTTACTGTGTGAGTATCTAATTAACTAGTCTACGGAAGCAAATTCTTATACAAAACATACGATAAATGAGAATCTACTTTAGCTTTGAGGAACCCTATTCAATGGAAACTTGTTGAAAAAGTAGAAATAAAGGATATTGCTATAGATTTTTACTAGCTGGAGAAATTAGCCGAATTTGATGAATACTGCTATTCTCCTTTTTTGATTTTTCCCACTTTGTATAACTTATCTATATAAATGATTAAAAATCAGACAAAATAAAAGCGATGTAATTATGAACACCCAAATACAAACTCAACTCCCCATTCCACCGCACTTTAACCCTAATAAAGTGAGTGAAGTCTGGCGCGTACCTTACCAACAACGCGCAGTAGAAGCTGAAGTATGGGCAAAACAACACGACATCAAACCAGCTTCTTTAGACAAAACCTGCATTTGCCTACTTTTAATTGATGTCCAAAATACTTTCTGCATCCCTGAATTTGAATTATTTGTAGGGGGAAAATCAGGAACTGGGGCAGTTGATGATAACCGACGATTATGTGAGTTTATATATCGTAACTTAGAAGTGATTACGACAATTGTACCCACATTGGACACCCATACAGTCACGCAAATTTTCCATCCTATTTTTTGGGTGAACGATGCAGGCGAACATCCTATACCAGCAGCTACTAGCATTACTCCAGAGGATATTGAACAGCGGATCTGGAAAGTTAACCCAGCAGTTGCTCACACTATTACGAATGGCGATCGCGAATTATTAGAAAAACACGCTTATCATTACGTTAAAAAACTCACTCAAGACGGTAAATATCCTCTCACTGTTTGGCCTTATCATTCTATGTTGGGTGGCATCGGTCATGCTTTAGTTTCATCGGTGGAGGAAGCAATCTTTTTTCACTGCATTGCACGTCAAAGTCAGACGCAATTTGAAATCAAAGGTGAAAATTCTTTAACAGAAAACTATTCAGTTTTACGTCCAGAGGTATTGGAAGATTTCGAGCAGCGTCCACTTGGTCAAAAAAATACACGTTTGATTAAGCAACTTTTAGAATTTGATGCTGTAATTATTGGTGGTCAAGCTAAAAGTCACTGCGTAGCCTGGACAATTGATGATTTGTTAACAGAAATTAAACAGGTAGATGCCACCCTGGCTAAAAAAATCTATTTGCTAGAAGATTGCACTTCTCCTGTTGTCGTTTCCGGTGTTGTGGACTATACAGAACAGGCAGATGCCGCATTTGCTAGGTTCGCGCAAGCAGGTATGCATATCGTAAAATCTAGCGAAATAATTGAATTTGGAAATTGAAAATTGGTCAGTTGTCAATTGTCAGTTGTCACAAGGCAATAGACAGAAGGCAGAAGTGAAGAATGATCTCCCTTATCTTCCTTATTTTCCCTGTCCCCACGTCCCCGCGTCTTTCTCATCTTCATTGCTTCAGATAATCCTTTGGATCTTTCGCTACCCAACCTAAGTCTGAGCTAGCACGCATTTCAAAATGAAGATGTGGTTGCTTAGAAGTGGGTTGTCCAGTAGTTCCAACTGTTCCTAGCACGTCTCCTTTGTTGATTTGTTGACCAACAGTAACCTTGATACTGTCAAGTTGGGCATAACGGCTTTGGAGTCCGCCGCTGTGGTTAACGATCACCAATTTGCCATAAGAACCTTGGTTATTGGCAAAGACTACAGTTCCAGATGCGATCGCTTCTACAGAAGTACCTACTGCTGCTAACAAATCCACACCACTGTGGAAGAATACTTCACCATTAATAGGATTGATTTGCCAGCCATATGGTAATGCCACAGTTGTCGCTTGCGGCAAGGGATATCCAGATATGGACACACGGCTACTTGCTTCCTGATTAGCAGGTGCGGGAGACGCACTGATGGCGCGATTCGGCGATCCATCTACCCACGGAACAAAAACAATTCTAGGGTCTTGTTGACAGCCATTCACCTCAAATAGTGTATCTGCACGGACTTTAAACTGGGCCGCCACTTGTCGCCAAGTTTGCCCGCGAGGCACTTCCACAACAATCCCATTGTAGGGAGGAATCTGAAGCTCGCTGCCAACGGGAACGGTGTCATTTCTTAAACCTGGATTCATGTTGATAATCGTTGCTGGAATGAGATTGTAGCGCTGGGCTATACTCTCCAAAGTTTCACCACGAGCAACTTTATGGCGCTGAAAGCGAGATAAAGCTGGAGTTGGGCAACCCGGCACAGCAGCATTAGCATTTTTCAGGTTTGGAAATGTGGGTATTAGCCCAACAGCGCTAACTAAGCTACAGAGCAAAAGTAGACGATATGGAAAAGTCATATATACACTTCAAGAGAGCGCTAATTTTAGATGGAGGTTTGGGGACTGGGGGCTGGGTATAAGGGCTACAAAGAGGAATGATTGAAAAAGTCTCTTCCTTGTTTCCTCTTCTAGATTGAACGAGGGTGTAGAAGTGTAAAGGTATAAGGGTATAGGGGATAAGAAATAGTCACTCCTCCACTACAATTCCCGCCTAGTCCCCAATCCCTAATACTCAATACCCAATCCTTAATCCCCAATTCTGCATCTAAAAATCTTGTTTTTTTCTTATGTAAATTGTTCTGTCCACTTGCCGTTAGCTTGACTACACTTAGAAATTAGCAACTGCACTGTTGTCCTTAAATGTGATGATTATGAATTTATCCTTAAAGCAACTAGCTATCTATTTATCTTTACTGACAATCGGCAGTGGTGCAGGTTGGTTAGGCAGTCGCCATTTCCTGCCACAAAATCGCTCGTTTCAACAGCTAAAAAATGTCACAGTGGCTTTGCCTCCACAATCTGTAGTTCCTAATTCTGTGAGCGGAATTAGTGGAGCTAATGGAGGCGATAATGTGAATTTTATTGCCACGGCTGTGCAAAAGGTCGGGCCAGCAGTGGTACGAATTAATGCCACCCGCAAAGTTCCTAATCCTATCTCTGATGCTTTGAAAAATCCCTTCTTTCGCCGATTTTTTGGCGAGGATGAGCAACCAATTCCCCAAGAGCGGATTGAGCGTGGTACCGGTTCGGGATTTATTTTGAGCGAAAATGGAGAATTACTGACCAATGCTCACGTAGTTGCGGACACAGATACAGTACAAGTAACCCTCAAAGATGGTCGGACTTTTGAGGGTAAGGTGGTGGGAGTTGATGCCATAACGGATGTGGCAGTGGTAAAAATTCCCGAAAATAAATTGCCCACCGTGAAGCTGGGCAATTCACAAAACTTAATTCCTGGACAATGGGCGATCGCGATTGGCAATCCCCTAGGGTTAGATAATACTGTCACCATCGGCATCATTAGCGCTACAGATCGTACCAGCGCTCAAGTTGGTGTCCCAGATAAACGAGTCAGTTTTATTCAAACGGATGCAGCAATTAACCCTGGTAACTCTGGCGGCCCTTTGTTAAATGCTCAAGGTGAAGTTATTGGTGTTAACACTGCCATCCGTGCCGATGCTCAAGGACTCGGTTTTGCCATTCCTATTGAAACCGCTGCCCGCATTGCTAAGGAACTGTTTACCAAAGGGCGTGCGGATCATCCTTTCTTGGGAATTGAAATGGCAGACCTATCTCCGACTAAAAAACGCCAGATTAATCAAGAAAACAAGCTCGACATTAAGCAGGACACTGGTGTTGTAATTAAGGGAGTCATGGACAATTCACCAGCAAAGCAAGCAGGACTGCTTCCTGGAGACGTGATTCAAAAAATTAACGGTAAACCAGTTAAAATTGCAGCCCAAGTGCAAAAGCTGGTAGAGTCCAGCTCAGTCGGGGATATCCTGCTCATTGAGGTCAACCGCAGCGGAAAAATTCAAACTTTGAAAGTCCAGTCAGGAACTTATCCCAAAAAATAGGTAGGGATTATGAGTTTGGTATGAGGATGTTAGTAATTAAAAACTTTCCTCAGCTCATCACTTTTAACTAAAGTAAGGGCGCAAGGCGTTGCGCCCCGCCAAACTCATAACTTTTGCTCTAATTGCATTCTTTGTTCCATCTGACGCAGAAAATAGCCTGTCATCATCGCCGATGCTAATAACCCCGCTAGGTTATCCCTATCTGTTGTAATTTGCACGTTGAAATTTTCTGCGGGGAGCATTCCCACCAGCCCTTGGACGTTTTGCGAAATGATTTGTTTAATTTCGGGGCTGACGGACTGAGCGACGCGAGCTAAGACTTCTGGAGACTGATGCTGTAAATATTTGAGCAACTGATTGGGGTGTTCCTCAAAGTGGTCGTTAAGAAGCTGGTTCGGGTGTTCCTCAGAGTTGTCATTCAAAAAGTTAGGATCAAACACCATTGGCAGTTTTTTTTAGCTTAGTTGCTAATTCTACTCTAAACCATAGTACAAGGGTAGCGCATTCTCCACGGGTATAGCCTTTGCCTCTACCCTAAGAAAGCAGGGGGGCGGAAGGGCAGTGGGAGATGGGGGGACGCGGGGAAAACAAAGCAGGGCAAGATATAAAAAATAACTCCAAACTCCAAATTCTTCACTCCTAACTCCTAACTCAGCACTCAGCACTCGCTACTGCTTCTGGTTCTTCTTTGAGTGTCAGGTCTAGTTCTAATTGCTCTTCTTTGGGGCTATTGGAAAATGTTTGAGGAAGCTGCTCAATTTGGAAATACTGATGAAATTTGGGTGTTACTTGTAATGAATATGAGCGAGAATCATTATCTCGGCGTTTCCGTACAAAACCAAGTTCGACTAGTTCTGGTACATGTTGGTATGCTCCTGAACCGCGCAGGTCAATCAAATCACTTTGAAGTATGGGACTATTGAGGGCGATCGCAGCTAAAGTTCGCAATGCGCCTAAACCCAATTCTACGGGAATTAGCGTTTGTACTAAGTCATGAAAGTCAGACCGCAGTTGCAGACTGTAACCAGCTGGAGTTTCTACAACTTCTAAGGCACTATCTCGATGGGCATAGTTGTCAATTAGCTCAATTATGCCTTCTTCAACGGTGGCGCGATCGCACGCGGCATACTCGGCGATTTCGCCGAGCGACAAGGGCTTGCCCTTTAAATAGAGAATCGCTTCTATCTTAGTCGCTGTGGCTGTAATCATTACTCAAGAATCAAAAGTCAATAGTCAATAGTCATAAAAAACTGACAACGGACGATTAACAGGTGTGCGAGATTATATTAGAATTCTCAAAAAAAGTCAAGCAATGTATTCATAAGACCAGATTTAGAGAGTGGTTCGTCCCAAACTGGTGTAATGTAATTGACCTTTCACAAGTTCCGAGTGCTGAGGATAAATTCTGCGATCGCTAAATCTTGGGGAGTGGTCACTTTTAAATTTGTCTCCTCACCCGGGACAATTCGGACTTGGATGCCGCACATTTCAAACAAAGCAGCATCGTCAGTTACTTCCCAACTTTGACGAAGACCTTCGGCGTGGCACTGTTTCAACAACTTGACATTAAATCCTTGGGGAGTTTGTGCTGCCCAAAGTCGCTGTCGGTCGGGTGTACTTTGAATTATGCCATTTTCATCAACGACTTTGATCGTGTCTTTCACAGGCACGGCGGCGATCAAACCAGGACATTGACGAATGGCTTGGGCACAAGAGTCGAGTAAATCTGGTGTAACTAGACATCTAGCTCCATCGTGAATTAACACTTGTTCTGCGGCTGCTGGCAACGCCTGCAAGCCGTTGTAAACAGATTCTTGGCGAGTGGAGCCGCCGATAATCAGTTCTACTGGTTTAGTAAGCCGTAGGTCAGCAAGAATTGCTTTGAAGTCAGGCCAATCAGTCGGTTGGGAGATAATTCCTATCCACTCGATTGAACTCGCCGCAGCCGCAGCCTTGAGAGTCCAAGCAATAATTGTTTGCGATCGCACTTCGAGTAGGAGTTTATTGCGGTTACTCCCCATCCTTTTTCCTGTTCCCGCAGCTGGAATTAGTAAATACACAGAATTCCTCAATCTTAAAACTGGGGATTGGGTACTAGGGATTGGGGACTGGGAAATTTCTCTGATACCCAATCTCTAATTTTTCTTAATCTTTAATTCCTAATACCCAATACCTAATACCCAATCTCTCATACCTATATTCCCCTAAAATAGGGAGCGAGTACGCGTCAATAAATATTATGCGAGTAGTAGCCCTTGTACCTGGCGGAATTGGCGATCAAATTCTCTTGTTTCCGACTCTAGATGACCTGAAGCGCTATTACCCCAACGCTCAGATAGATGTCGTTGTTGAACCCCGGTCAAAGGCTGCCTACCGGGTGAGCAAGTCAGTGCACGACGTACTGACCTTTGATTTCAAAGACCGTAACAGTTTAGCCGATTGGGGCAACTTGGTAGGCTCGATTCGCGATCGCGAGTATGATGTCGCCATTCTTGTTGGGCAAAGCTGGTTACTGGGTCTTTTACTCTGGTTGACAGGAATTCCCAAACGCATTGGCTACCAAGGCAAAGGAGCGGTTCTTCTCACCGATACTGTGCCTTTCAAACCATCTCAGAATGCGGCAGCATACCACGACTTGCTGCAACCATTAGGTATTAAGACCCCTTCCCCAGAGTTAACAGTGAATGTGCCAAAACTAGATATTGAGTGGGCACAAATAGAACAAAAACGCTTAGGGGTGAATGAAACAGGTTATATCCTAATTCAGGACGGTTCTAACCACGCATCCCCGGCTACAGGTCTGGATACAATCTATCCTGTGAAAAATTGGCAGCAAATTCTTCAAGACTTTCAATACAAGCAACCGGATTTGCCTGTGGTAGTCGTTAAAGAAGCTGACAATGAGCAGTTTGTGCGATCGCTTTTGGAGTTTTCTCCAGAAATCAAGGTAACCGCTCCAGATGATATCGGTAAGTTGGCTGCATTTATAGCCGGGGCGAATTTGATGTTGTCTACAGAGAGTGTGCCTTTGTTCCTAAGTGTAGCAGTGCAAACCTATACCATTGCCCTCTTTGGCCCCACAGAACCAGCAAAATTGTTGCTCACAAACGATAGATTTCTTGCCATTAAATCCCCCACAGGTAAAGTGGCAGATATTCCACCTAAAACAGTTTTGGAGAAAATCTGGGGTGGCTAAACCAGCAAGGTAAATGCGTTTGTAGTCAGAACTTGAGTCCTCAAACATTCAACTTTTCTGGTTTACTACAAACCTATTGCAATAGATTTAGCCACGATTACAACTTTGTCTCTGAAGCTCAGAGCTTCCAATCTTGGTACTATTACTAACTCAAATCCGCTGATAATGGCGGATTTTGGCTTTTCGATCGAAAATATCCTCAGTCCTTAACCAGTAATACCAATTAAAAAAAATAATTGCGATAGATAAAAACTCTGAAAAGCTGACCCAGTAAGAAGGCAGAAGGTAAACCCCCTAAATTTATTTATGGGGGCTATGCGAATTAGAGACTGGGGATAATGTTAGTTTCCAGAAATTTATGGGAAGAATACAGCTTGGATTACTTAGCTAATGTGCATTTAATCCAGTCTGTTGAGATGAGAGCAAGAATAGGAGTTTTTCGCGCTTTCCAATCCAACAAATCATCATCTGATGAATTATCACAAGGAAAAACAAATGGTGATTTATTTACATAACTTTATTATCAGTCGAAAACGTTATATTCAGATTGAAAGTCAGCCACACCATATCACTGGTATTTTTAGAACGCTTGTCAACTCAAAGAATAACTATGGCTGTGAATTGAATAATATTAACAGTGCTTATTATAAATGTGAAGCAGAAGGAACAGTAAGTTTTTATCAAGCATACAAAACTGAGACAGAGAATCCAGGAATTTGGACTTATGTTGTATATGAATGTCCAGCAGGCAAGGAACAAATTTTTCATGATTCCAATATTTTGACAGACATCAAACTTCTAAAAAAACTAATAAATGGTCATAAACTAACTCAAACAACTGTAGATATCAAAGATTATCTTAATTGTAAATCTAATGAAGATGAATATCTGGATATTAAACTACCTTATGAGTGGAATACTCGAGCAGGAAGAGAAATTGCTAGCCTGCTCTTAGATGAATTAAAGGCTTTAAAAGCCTCATCTGTTTTTACAGAAGAGGTAGGGAAAAAATATATAAAGGTAGTTATCAATGATTTCATTCAAGCTGCACGAGAAGTTTTGCAAACAAATGGCACAGCTAAAGACTTTGAAACAGTTCAATACAAGGTATTGAATAAAATTAAAAGTGATGAGATAGCTAACTTAATTATTAAACATAACAACTATCGTATATGGCAAGCGGCTTTACCAAGTAAATCAAAAGCAGTTGAACATGCTTTCAATACCGCATTAAGCTTGATATGCCGTATGAAGTTATAGCAAGTTTAATACGGTATTGGGTATTAGGAAAATTTCATAGTCCCCATTGCCCCTAATCCCCAGAGGGGGTTCTCAGTTCCTCAGTCCCCAGACCCCATAACTTTTCAAAATATTTCAAACAGGGCATCATCTAATTCGTAACCCAATATTTGCGCCATAGATTTCAGCCGCGATGAACTGGGGATATCTTGTTGTTTGAGCCAATCACTCAAAACAAAAATTTTGTGCATTAAAAAGATTTCCAAAGCTTCGGGATTGTACTGAATACCTTCTTTAGAACTAAATTGATGCGGTACAAGCATGGCGGTATAACGGGCTAATTCCCCAGTTTTCCAATCGAGTAAAAATGGCAACCAGGGATATTTGGCATCCAAACGGACAAACCATAGCCGCAACTCTGGAATTTCTGAAAGTTCGCGGGGATCGCCAGGTTCTAGAGGATAGTCGATATCAAAGCGCAGTTGCTGTTCATAGGAAGCGACTCCTTCTTGCAACAGTTGCTCAATTACCGTTAATGCAGGCGAAAGATCCAGATTGTTAATGGAGTCAGTATTGAGTGCGATCGCGATTATCATTGACTCAGCAGCCACTTTCTTTATGCTCAACAGTAGGATTGAGAATCAAGAGTACCAGCTTTCAGCAATAGATGCTACATATGCTGGCAGCAAAATAGAAGCACATGCTCCCGCATCTTTGTCTATTTCCTAGAACATCACCTGTGTCTACGCCTTTTCGTCGAGTGTTATCGCCATCAACTACAAAACGTTAACGTGATTACAGGGTTAACTTAACATTCATTTGCGTCAGTTCCCTCTAGTAGCGACAACACCCGCCTTTAGGTAGACATTTTTAGTAATTTTAAGTTAAAGTTGTAATGAGTTTGTTTTAGATTAGGGTGCGACAAAAAATCGCCAACAAGCTACCACAATCATCACCTCAGACTGTAAATTTCGCCGCGAGCGCTAGCAAGAACACAAATAGAGGCGAAATGGCGATGTTTAATAAACTTGCAGATAAAAAGAACCAAATAAACATTCAGACGGGCAAATTCTCATCAATAGTTAAAAACTTAACTATGCAAAAATTAGCAATATCTACAAAACCAATTCGTTCCTTAGAAGATGCGCTGGAGCGGTGTCAAATTCTGGGTATGCGTGTTAGTCGCCAGCGTCGCTTTATTCTGGAGCTGTTATGGCAAGTCAATGAACATCTTTCAGCTAGAGAGATTTACGATCGCCTGAACCATCAGGGTAAAGACATTGGTCATACTTCTGTATATCAAAACCTAGAAGCCTTATCCAGTCAAGGCATAATTGAGTGTATTGAACGCTGCGACGGTCGTTTATATGGCAATATCAGTGATTCTCATAGTCATGTTAACTGTCTTGATACCGAGCAAATCCTCGATGTGCATGTAGAACTGCCAGAGGAAGTTATTCGTCTAGTTGAGCAACAAACTGGAGTACGGATTACTGAATACACTATTAATTTTTATGGCTACCGCAATTCGCCAGAAAAGCCATAACAAAACATTAATAGTCAGTAGTGAATCGTAAATAATAATTGACCCTTCGGGTGACGCTCGTTCCGACGCTCGTTCCGACGCTCGTTCGCGTAGCGTCTCCCCTTGGGAGAAGACTCGCTAACGCTTCGCTATCGCTAACGCTGCGCTAACGTCAGTTATTCATGGGGGAAACCCCCATCGCTTTTAGCGTCTCCCCTTGGGAGAAGACCACACTGACTCACAACCAACAACTATTCATCACCATAATCACCAGGATTAACACCAAAAACTGTCTCATCCTCAGGCTCATCATCGTATAAGTCTATTGGCGAAATCGGTTCACCTTCTAAACTTTCAATTAAACTCATCTTGGAAGTATTGTTAACCCAAACGTCTGTGTTGACTGTAGCATTATCAATACTTAGGAGAGATTGCTGCGACAGCAAACTTTTCAGGGTTTGGAACTGCTCTAAAGAAAACAAAGCACCATTGAAGGTAGCAATTTCTCTATCAGCCTCAGAGAGTATGGCATCGCATAAGCAGGCGTTGGTAAGATTAGCAGTTTGAAGATTTACTTTGGTGAGATTAGCGCCAGTCAAGTTAGCACCGATGAGGTTAGCATCAGTCAGGTTAGCACCAACGAGATTAGCGCCAGTCAAGTTAGCACCGACGAAGTTAGCACCAGTCAGGTTAGCACCTGCTAAATTTGCTCCCATCAACGCTGCATCTGATAAATTAGTCTGCTCAAGATTTGCCCCAGTTAACGTTACTTGCGACAAAGTGGCTCTTGAGAGGTTGAGTCCAGCTAAAGATTGGGATTGTATTCGCTTTGTGAAAGTAGTATTTGATAAAACTGCTGCTCTACCAATTAGTACCAGCATGGCTTCTGGATAAAACTCTGCCACGCTGGTTGGATCGCCGCAAGGGCAAAACGGAACTTTTATTTCCCGGTAGCAAGCACTAAGTAATAAAAATATGTTCACTCCTACATTGGCATTTACCTGCTCAACATTCATAGGGTTTTGCAGCGCGTGCAAATTAGTTAAGGCTTTGTGTGCTATCCCTTCATCCAACCAACGACCTTGACAGTAGTCACGCCAGAAAGACTCAAGACGTTGCAATAAAATTTTCCAAGAATCACTTTTTTGCTTACGGCGTAACGTTGCGATCGCCAGTTCTTCAATTTCCTGACTGAGAATACCGTAACCGAGTAAATTGTAGAGGTGTTGGGCAACGCTATTGGGTTCGAGGATAAAAGTAAACGTTCCGTAGGTATCTTCTTGGCATTGAGTCAGAGTTTGTAATTGAGCGGCAATAGCTTCAGCACAGAGGTATTTTCCCAATTTGGGGTGAGAGAATTCTGTCTTGAGTGGGGAGTGGGGAGTAGAGAAACTTTTGAAATAGAAAGTTGGTAGAGTATTTGATTCTTCAAGCAAAATAACTTGATGGCGATCGCTGTGCAAAATTTGCAGGGCGATTGTTTGCATTTGCTCAATTAAGTCTTGGGGATGGCGACCAGAAAGCAGATTTGCGATCGCCTCTTGAGTACGATGGATATGAGCCGACCCCGACCGCAGTAGCATTGCCTTAATGCCGTCAGTTAAGGGATAGCCCAATAACCATCGGCTCAAGCGATGGTAAATTTCCCATAGTAAAGGAGAACTAGTATTTTGTTGACTATTAGCGGCTAATTGCAATATCTCATCATCTAGTAGTCCGTCACGGTGTAAAACACCTAACAGATAAAGCATCAGAGGTTGACGGACAAGTACAGAAAGTTCCAATAACTTAGGTTTGCTAGCAAATAACCCTGCTTGTTTTAAGAATGTAAAGAAATTTTGAGCAATGGGTAATGATTGTACTGTTGCCCACTGTTGAAACCATTGCTTTAGCTGTTCTGCCTCCAATGGCTGGATGACAGCTCGTCGTAATTGCAGCGGTATCTCTAGGAAAATTTCTTGTAAAGTCGTTGTTCGACTTGTTAACACAATCTTATGTCGCCGCTCAGACTGAAATTTAAGTAACTGCTGAATAAAAATTGCTTTTGCTCTTTTGCCCTGACTAGAGGGGGGTAGTTCATCCAAACCATCGAGTAACAATAGACATTGAGGATGGTCTTGCTCTAGCCAATTACTTAAGTTGATATCAAAATTTCCTGGAAAACCAGAATTCAAAGTTTCTACTAAAGTGCTGCCGTACTTAACATCTCGCAGTCGAATTATAATTGGCATCCAAGTAGGGTAAAGTTCTCGCGCCAACTGTGCTGCCCAGATTTGGCAGAAACTGGTTTTACCACCACCAGGTTCTGACTCAATGACAGCAACAGTTTCTAAATCAGCTAATTGTTGCTGTGCCCATGTCCCTAAATCCATTGGTGAGGCAGTTTTTTTATCTGCCTTGGCACTACTTTCCTCTATTGGTAATCCACTCAGAGGAACATAGATATCCTTGAGGGCAAATGACTCCATCAGCAACGGCGTACTGAGAATTTGTAGCAAACTAGCTCGATGCTTTTGCCGATACAAGTCAATTTTGTCGCCTACCTTCTCAGCAAAAGATATTCCTACCAGTCCAGCTTCTGGGTTATCGATATTACTAGCAGCGAAGTTGGTAGGTAATAAATTTCCTACCCGGAAAAATTTTTGTAGTTGAGCTAAAGGTGGAGCATTTTGAGCAATAACTATCAGCACGTGTCCCGTAAGTGCGTGTGCCAAACGCTGCGTTAACAGTTTAGCTTCCAGTTCTTCAGCACCATTGGCAACAAACCAAGCGACAGTAGCATTGTTCATCTGTTGCACTAGTAATGAGTCCGCTACCAAACTAAGTGCTTGTTCGGCTTGAGTGTCAGTTAGTTTACCTGGACTGAGAGTTTTCAATAGCCCATGCAGTTGAGCATCTGGGAGAATGAGTTTGCCGACTCCCTCTTTAACTATTTTTGGTTGCAAGGGTATCATGGCCCGGTTTAACCAAGGTCTTTGCAGATGTTCTTCCTGGTCTAGAACTTGCCGCAAAGCTTGCAGATAGGCGATTTGAAACGCCAGCCATGTACCTTCGTTGCGTTTTAAGGCTTTTTTTTGGCTGAGACTACGTAATAAACTTTCGGTCAGTGAAGCAATTATAGGAATTTCTTCGCCAACAATACTTAAGGGTAGTTCTAAGACTTCTGCTAGGGTACAGATGTCGAACGGCATGAGGCTTTTGACTTCCATATCCTGAGCAATACGGTAGGCAATACCTGCCAATTGCCCAGATGAGAACCCACTGATTTGATTGATTTCGATATGGCGTTCTGCCAACCAATGCCGAATACTCAAGTTCATTTAATTACATGATAAATACCTGCCTATGGCAATTATCATCCATTTATTAGTTCACGAAAACAGGTAACAATAAGGAGGACTATGCTTAAGAACTGACAAATAAAAATATCCCATTGTAATTGTTGATTGATGGCTGTAAACAACTTCAAGCGGGATACTCATGTATTTAAGCTGACTATGAGCGATCGCCCTTTAAAATTATTGTTAATTGACCAAGACCCCATCTTCCGGCTAGGACTACGGGTAGCCTTAGAAGAAAATCCTAATTTACAAGTGCTATCAGAAGCACAAACAGATACTGCGGCTTTGCAGATACTAGCGGAACTCGCCCAGCAAGACCTTAATCAAGTAAATTTGGTGGTTTTGGAATTAGGTAATAGTCGCTCCACTTCCAGCCAGCAGCAAGGTTTACAATTATGTCGGCAACTGAAAGCTTTGTACCCTAAACTACCTATTTTTCTCCTCAGTTCGGTTCAAGAGCCAGGAGTGCTTTTAGCAGCAAAAGCTACAGGTCTAGAAGGCTACTGTCCTAAAGGCACTCCCGTTTCCGAACTAGTGGCTGCTATCGAAGAAGTAGCAGCTGGCGGTTCCCATTGGTCTAGCGAAAGCGGTGCAGGGGAGCAGAGGGGCCGAGGAGCAGAGGGGCAGGGGAGCAGAGGGGCAGAGGGGCAGGGGAGCAGAGGGGCAGGGGAGCAGAGGGAGAATTCAGCACTCAACACTCAGCGAAAAGTTGCAAGGAGGAGCCAGTCTGTTGCGGGGGTTCCCCCCGTTAAAGGAACTGGCGTGGTTCCCCTCCGAGCAAACTTCGGTGACTCAGTACGGGCTAAACACCCCGCTATCGCTAACAGCACTCAGCACTCACCTCTCCCTTTTGCTAAGCTGCGGCAAAATTGGCGTTTGTCAGGAGTTGGTCATATTAATGCTGCCCTAGAGTCAGTAACCGCACAATTAAAAATCCCTGGATTACCACTGCTAGATCGAGCAGTTCTAGCTGGACAGCGACGAGAACTGCTGGCAGCTCGTTGGCTGCTCAATCGTTTGTTGCTATTACCACAAGAAAGACAACAGGAACAGCAGCAATTCATCGCTTCTAGTCAACAACTTCCTGTAATTCCCCCATTGAGTAGTGTTGTTGACCAGCCAACTGCATCATTTCTACTTAGCCCAAGAGCGCTGCAAGCTGCCTTGTTTTCAACTTGTGTTACTAAACTGCAATTACCTTTACAAAATCTGACAGATGAACCCTTGGAAATTGACATCCTTCGTGAAGAAAAAAAAAGGGAATTACTTTATCTAATTCTGCAAAAACTTGCTCAACAGTTAGATGAACTGCGTATTGCTCAAATCACAATTAATCAATTAGACGATTTAAAACCGACCATATTACTTGATTTATGGCAAGCAACAATTATAGATTTTTTTGGAAAATTTTCTCGTGTGCCTTTAGGCAAGCAGAATATAGAAGTTGTCAAGGTATTGCTGCAAAATCCTGAAGTTGTGCAACAAGAGATTTTAAACAGAATTCCTTTACTTGTTGACTTATTGTCTTATCTACTATTTCAAACAGATTTATATATTGATAATACCTATTATTTATCTGGTAGTACTGAAGCTAAGTCGCAAGCAGAAAATCTACTAGAAAATTTGTTGATTCTAGTAGCGAATGCTGTAATGCAGCCTATACTAAATTATCTAGCAGATGTAGAAGCAATTAAGCAAAATTTTTACAGCCGGAAATTAATTTCTACACGAGACATCGAACGCTTTAGAAATGATTTATCATGGAAATACCGTTTGAATAATTATGCAAAAGAAGCCCAAAGAATTTTTGAAAGTCGCTATGAACTATTTGTATTAGCATCTCGCGGTATTGCCAAAATTTCAATTTATGCTCCCCGTCGTCAGGAATTAGCGCAGCTTTCTGGAATTCCCCTATTAGTAACGCTGATAATTGAATTTCGAGATGCGATCGCCCCGCGTCTGCGATCGTTATTATCTTTTGTAGGAAGTGGTATTGTCTTCGTTCTCACCCAAGTAATTGGTCGTGGTCTGGGTTTAATTGGTCGTGGTATTCTTCAAGGTATTGGCAGTGTATCGTTACAAGAAAAAAACTTCAAACGCAACGATGAACGACCAAAATGATAGCAGGGGGAGTAGAGAATAAATAATAAATAACTATTGACTAATGTGACTAATAGCAATTTTATTGGGCTTGCAGCCTCCTATACATACGCTATCAGTCTACTTATCCTTGGCGAGGGACTACGTAGGCTGTTTGGTGTCAAACCAGAACTGACCCGCAAAGTTATCCATATTGGTGCAGGAATGTGGGTTTTCGGCGTACTGCTACTGTTTAAACATTGGGAAATCGGTATTCTGCCCTTTGCTACATTTATCGGACTCAACTATTTGTTCTACCGCTACCGAGTTATAAGCGCAATGGACACTGAAGATAGTTCGCCGGGAACTGTCTATTTTGCTATTTCTGTGACGTTGCTATTCGGGTTACTGTGGCGACCAGACAGCCCGGTAGATAATGCTCCCATAGCCGTGGCTGGGGTAATGGCGATGACTTGGGGAGATGCCTTGGCAGCACTAATTGGCAGGCGTTTTGGGCAGCATAAATACCAAGTGGGAAATTCTGTGCGTTCCTGGGAAGGTTCGGTGGTCATGTTCCTGACCAGTACGGTGGCGATATTCCTAGTGTTGCTATTATTGCCTAGTTCGTTACTCAGCCCCCTATCAGTTTCCATAGGTGCAGGACGGGCGTTTTTAACAGCTTTAGTCAGTGCAACTTTTGCGACTTTAGCTGAGGCTGTCTCGCCCCATGGTACGGATAATCTCAGTGTGCCTTTGGTAGCGGCAGGAGTCGCCTGGATAGTAATGCAGGGTTTGTCCTTAGTCATTAGCTACTGACCACTAACCACTGACTCACAAATTCCAATTACGGCGGAAATGGAAGAAGCCTTCGAGAAAATCTTGTAAAGCATTATTGCTTAACCTATGCTTACTCCATTCTTGTGCTGTTTGTTCAAGAATTTCCGAGTAACTGGGATAAACAGCAGATAAATTTGCTAGATGCTTGACTGGAATTTTTTGGGACATAGCAAGAGCAATAAGATTAATTAATTCTCTAGCTTCTGTCCCCAACACAGTAGCTCCTAAAATTTCTCCATTTCTTAGCACAATTAATTTACAAATACCTGTAGTATCGCCCCGCAGTTGGGCAATTGTGGCTGATTTATAATACTGCCGCAATACTAAAACCTCATTTCGACTAAATCGGCGTTTTGCCTGTGCTTCTGTCAAACCCACTTGCGCCAACATCGGGTCAGAAAATATCGCCCAAGGAATACACTGATAATTGACTGGGAACCTAGGGAAAAAGAGTGCATTTTTCAAAGCGATTTTGGCTTCGTAATTAGCAACATTACCGAAGTCATAACCACCTATCACATCACCACAAGCGTAAATACGGCGGTTAGTAGTTTGCAATTTATCATTTACAACTAGCCTACGCCGCTGCCATTTCACTCCTACGGCTGCCAAATTTAAAGATTCAATATTAGGCTGCTGTCCTATTGCCACTAAAATTTCATCAGTTTCAATTGCCTTATCTGCTGCCTGAATCCACTTTTTATCTTCGATTCGCATCGCCTGAGTTACTGGGGTTTGCGTAAGCACGCGTATACCATCGACTTCCAACTGTGCTTGAAGCAGTTGGGCTATCTCTGAGTCAATGTACGGCAAAATAGAGCTATGCTTGACTACTAGCGTGACGCTGCAACTCAAGCGTGCTAGAGTTTGAGCTATTTCAATACTTTGGGGCACACCGCCGATAATTACCCAATTTTTCGGTAGTGTCGATTTTTTAAGGGACTGCCAAATATTAGATAAGGTCAGATAACCAGTAGTTTGCAATCCATTAATCTCCGGAATTGCTGGATGGGAACCACTAGCCAGTAAATAAGTGCGACCACGCAGTAGACGATTATTAACGGTAAATGCCAGATGGGGTGAAGATTGAAATTGACCCTTGCCAAAAATCACATCGACCCCTTGCGCGGCTAGGATAGCAGGAGAATTCTGTTCTTGGATATTTGAGACGATGCCGTGAGTATACTGCATTGTCTCTTGCCATGCTATGGATATTTGGCATTTGTCTGAGGTATTAGCTTGTGTAGCATGAATACCAAAATTAACTGCATCACTTAAACCTTGAGTGAGTTTGCCGATTTCGCTCATAG
This sequence comes from Dendronalium sp. ChiSLP03b, assembly GCF_034531165.2. Lineage (NCBI taxonomy): Bacteria > Bacillati > Cyanobacteriota > Cyanophyceae > Nostocales > Nostocaceae > Dendronalium > Dendronalium sp. ChiSLP03b. The sequence goes on from NZ_JAVRBR020000041.1 coordinate 35,256, forward strand.
TCTGGTGATGAATAAACCCATAATTTACTTGGGATTCCACTAAGGCAACCGTAGCGTGTAGTTGGGTTGCAGCTAAGGCAGCGTAGCGTCCGGTAAGACTGCCACCAATAATCACGACATCGTAATCAGTAGTCATTAGTTCAGTTGTCAGTTGTCAGTTGCCAGTTGTCAGTAGCAAATAAGAAACAACTGACAACTGACACAAAACTTAGCATTCAGCAGCGCCACTTGCGACAACGGAGGGAACCTCCGCAACGCAGTGGCTCCTCAGCACTTGTATTAAGCGCTGATTATCAGACTCAGAACGCACAGCAACTCGGAAAAAGCGATCGCCTAGTTCTTTAAAACTAAGGCAATCACGAATTAAAATCTGGTGATGTTGAAGTAATTGTTGCTGCAACTGAGAACTCGACTGTTGTGACTCAACGAGTAAAAAGTTAGCAGCACTTTCTTGAGGCTGCAATCCTGAGATGGCGGCTAAACCCGCAAAGAGTTGGTTTCGTGCAGGTGGTAGCCATTTCCAGGTTTGCTCTTGAAATTCCCGATCCTGGAGTGCAGCAACTGCCGCCGCTGCCGCCAAGGTGTTTACAGGCCAAGGATCGCGCCACAACTGCCATATAGCAAGGCGGTCGGGGTGGGCGATCGCATATCCTAGTCTTAGTCCCGGAAGACTGTAAAATTTCGTCAGCGATCGCAATACTACTAAATTCGCATATTTCTGCACCACCGGAATCAGGCTTTGTTCCTCATCAGGATGCAAAAAGTCCATAAAGGCTTCATCCACCACTACTAAAGCAAACTGCTCCAGGTAAGGCAAAATTGCCTCTCGCGAAAATAGTTTTCCCGTCGGGTTGTGGGGATTATTCAACAATAATCCGCTCTTTTCGGGTTTGGGGAGCAGAGGGCAAGAGGGGCAGAGGGGCAGGGGGGAATTTTCTTCGATTGTTACCCCTTGTCTCCTTTGTCCTTCTTGTCCCCTTGTCTCCGTGTCCCCCTTATCTCCTTGTCCCCTCAAATCTAGGGGAAACTCCAGTACTTTAACGTTGTACGCTGCCAGGGTACGGTAGTAATCGCCAAAGGCTGGAGTGATTAACGTTGTTGCAGCTAATTTTGCTAATTCCTTACCCGCTAAAGTCAGTAATTCTGCTGAGCCGTTTCCAGGCAGAATCCACTCAGGCGGCAATTGATGGAAGTGACTGAGAGCAAGTCTCAGTTCACTGTAATCTGGATCTGGATAGTGCCTAAGATTACCAATTTGGGACTGAATAGCAGCGATCGCGCTGTTAGGCGGCCCCAATGGGCTAATGCTGGCAGAAAAATCCAGAATAGCCTCAGGGGGACAGCCAGCCAGTGCTGCTGCCCAGGCTAAATTTCCCCCATGAGCTGGTTGCTGCATCAAAAGTTTCCCTAAGACAGAACCTAGGATTTTGGGGGTGCTACCCTTTCCCTAAAAAGCTTACCAGCCGAGAAGGCAGGAACCTTAGTCGCTGGAATTTCCATCTTTTCATTGGTCTTGGGGTTACGACCTTCACGGGCTTTACGTTCCCGTGACTCAAAGGAGCCGAATCCTACCAACGTTACTTTATCGCCAGAAGAGACAGCTTCAATAATCGTTTCCAAAGCGGCTGTTAACACTGCATCCGCTTGTTTTTTGGTAACACTAGCCTTTTCAGCTACGGCATCAACCAATTCACCTTTGTTCATGTCAAACTCCTTCAGGTTTACTTGAGATTCTTTACGGATGCATCATGGTACATCCTTACTGAAATCTCTGTTGAGAGAAATACAAAAGTCGTCCTTTGGGAGTACTTATACTCAAAACGGCTGTAAATCCCATCGGCTCGACTTTTCAATGAATCATTCTAAGGTGTTGTAGCCTGAAGTGGATATATGAAACCATTAATTTATATAGATTTCAGGATTTTTTGTAGTTTTTTGGTGATTGTTGCACTCAAAACCACCACTAAAGTAGGAAAAAATACTTAGTAAATACCCCTGTTGCTAGGTTAACAAAGAGCAGAGAACTAGTAGTCAAAAGATAAAAGTCAAAAGTCAAAAGAAGATTTGATAAGTTTTACTTTTGTATTAGATGTTTGATTTCAACGTCTAATTATGAATACTAGCTCTACAAGTGATGTTAAACGACAAGCCCTACTCTTCGAGAACACCTGACAATGAAATCAATCCGCAAATACCCATTAGACCTCTTGCATAAATCCTTAAAGTGTCATATCAAGCAAAGCGACACATTGGGTAAGATTCTTCACTACACTACGTTTCGTTCAGAATGACATTCCTAATTTCTTGACTTTTGCAAGAGGTCTATTATTTTGTTGTGTAGCAATTAAAAAAAGCACCACAAAGCTGTTGAGCTAGTGGCTTGTTTTATAAGTACAACTGTAGTACTAAGTAATAATAAAGCAGGAAAATTGATGTCTTCGCCTGCTTAGCAGCTTATCGTTTGGGTGTGTTCAACCCACGACGCTCAAGGATTTGCCGTACCTCTGGGCTGGGGTTGTAATTATAGCCATAGGAAGAATTTTCAGAATCATCCATAATTTGAGGTGTCAAAAGCACAATCACCTCATTGCGCTGATTGGATCTGTTTGTTTTTCTAAATAGCGAACCAATCAGTGGAAGATCGCCCAAAATAGGTATCTTAGAGACACTCGTCCGGTCTTGGTCTTGAATGATACCTGAAAGAATTAGCGTCTGACCATCTCGTAGGCGAATTAAGCCAGAAGTCAAAGAGCGTTCAGAGACTAAAATGATTTGTCCATTTCCTGTGTCAGTTGAACCTGATGGAGCGCTGATAGTGGGAGCAACTGACAGAGAAACGAAACCATTATCGTCAATCCGTTCAATTTTCACATTCAAGGTTAAGCCAACTTTTTGTTTCTCAAATGTTTTCTCTGTCCTAGAGCCACCAGAGTTATCAGTTGTTTGGAGGGTTATGTTTCCTACTACTTCTTGTGTTAGGTTGACAAGAGCTTGCTGACCTTCTTGCACAATTAATGTGGGGTCAGTCAAAATCTTGGCATTGCCACTTTGTACCTGAGCTTGCAAGCTGGCAAGAAGACGTTTAGGGAACTGATATAAACTTGGCAAAGATGTAGTAGCTGTGCCAAGAGTACCTTGTGTGACAGTGGTTGTACCATCAGCATTACGTGTAATAATATTATCAGTCGCTGGAGTGATACTAGAGAAACCTGGCTGTAGTGGGTTTCCAGTAGGTGCGACAGGCCTATAAAAGTTACCACTTCCTGGATTTGCAACTCTAGTGATGTTGCCGTTTGCGTCTACTACTACCGTACCTGGGCTAGTTCCTGCAATAGATACAGTGCTATTCGGGTCAACGAAGGGAGAGCCTGTAATTGGATTCGTAATAGTAGGTGTACTAGTCACACTATTTGCCACTTCAGAGCTAGTCGCAGGTCTAGAACCGCCAAAATTAAAAGATGCAGCACCGCTATCACTGGTAAAGAAGTTATTGCCAATCCCAAAAGAAAAGCTGGTGTTGTAGTCTTGAGTGTTCAACAAATTGACATCAATAATCTTCACGTTGACTGCTACTTGACGACGGCGGATGTCAAGCTGAGTTAGTTGAGCCATTGCAATCTCAATCAGCCTAGGAGGACCAATCAAGGTAACGGAATTGGTGCGCTCGTCTCCTAATGCTTGTAAACCTCTCAGTAATGGTTTTGAGTCTTGAAAGTCAGCTCGCTGAGTTTCTAATCTAGTTTCTGTAGTCGTCTGAGTTTGGGTAATGGGTGCAGCTCCAGTACCTACAGGCACAGCATTAACGCTAGTTACGAGTCGTTCGCGGCTGATAGCACTTTCTGCTCCCAGTCCTACCAAATAGTTCAGGGCGACTCCCACCGTTACTTGATTGAGTCGCAAGCTTCGCATACTCATATCACGAGTCGCATTGGGTAGTTTAGTGCCAACGAAAACCGTACGTCCACTACGGTTGGCTTCTAAACCACTCATTCGCAAGACATAGTTAAACACATCTTGCACTGGCTCATTTTCTATATCTAGGGAAATTGTCTGTCCGTCAGCTGCGGGAGTAACTTGCTGACCTCCTTGCCCTGCTGCTGCGCCTCCTATGTAAGCTAGATTCAAATTAGCAGCACGGGCAAGTAGTGACAAAACTTCACGCACTGGTGCATCTCGCAACACTAAACGGGGAACGCGCTCCTGAGTGCCCAAGTCAATCGTGCTAGGAGAAGCATCGGTAGTGGAAATGGCAATATCTCCTACTGGTGGGGCGACGGCTCTAGGCAAGAAAGGAGGAGCTTGGCTGAGAGGTTGACCTGGTCCGGCTGCCTGGGCAGGCTTGCCGTCAATTGTGACTTCTGGGTTAGGGACGAGAACATTTGGCTTTTGACCAGGTGGGACTGGCGTAGAAGCAGGTGGCGCTGTTGATGTTGGGGGAGTTGGTGCTGAGGCCGTAGTACCTGTTGATGGAGTAAAGCCAAGGGTAATACCGTTTTGCTGTCGTAACACAGGCTGACTATCAGGCGCATTGTTACTACCAGTTACCATAACCCGAACGCTATTGGCATCAAGCTGAACGATCTCAACAGAGGCAATTCCAGGAGCTGGGTTATCTTGGCGGAAATTATTGCCTTGTGGTAAACGTAGTTGAGTATTAATAATATCTGCAACTAAAGCCTTGCCTCTTTTTGTGGTGAAAACTTGCGGGCGATCGCCTGTGGAAGTTTTCAAAACAACGCTAATTCCACCATTAACTGGATTTAGCTTTACATCATTAATTTGAGTAGTCTGTGCCCACACCGGTTGAGCTGCCAAAAATGTCAAAGCGGCAGCACCCAATATTAAACTATTACCGTGAAGCTGTTTCACAGTTCATTCCTCACCTTATAAGACCTTGTTAATCAACAATTTTTGAGTAGTTGTCACTCAGTGCCGAGTGCTGTAGAAGCTTCTGTGGCTACTCTTCGAGAACGCCTAAAGGCGAACCCGCAGGGTGGAGCCACTGCATTGGGGAACCGCTGCGTTGCGCGGGTTTCCAAGGCACTCCGTTGGGGAGGCAGTACGTTGCGGAGGTTCCCTCCGTTGAAGTAACTGCCGTCAGCTTTGCCGACTTGTTCGCTCTTAGCGTTCCCGCAGGGTAGCAACGCCAGTTGCTGAGTAGGGAGAGTAGGGAGATGAGGAAGATGAGGTGGACAAGGGGAGAACAAGAAAATAATTCTGCCTTTTGCCTCTCGTCCTTACTTCTTAGGTACTGCTTTAGCAGCAGCAGCTTCCTCTGGGGTAAGTGGCATCAATGCCTGTAGTTGGAAGGATGTAGTAATCTGTGCAGGCCCTATCCGACGCGGATCTGGTGGAGCCAATGTCGATTGATAGTCTTTAACTATTAACAAAGGCTGTAAACGCTCTATATTACGAATAATCGATTGAGTTTGTTCATAATTTCCGACAATTTCAAGATTCACGCTACTGCGTTTTAGTTGACCGTTGACCAATGGTCCGAAAGAGCTATCAGTAATGATTTCTGCTTGCTGTGAAACTGGTACAAATTTCTGTAGTTTGGCTCTCACTGCATTGACAGTAGTTGGACTATTCCCAGATTCAACTAAACGATTCAGATCCAACAATAAAGTATCTAAGGTTTTCTCATTAGCAAATAAACCTAATACCTGGATTCTTTGTTGCTTTGCTCGATCTAGTTCTTCTTTTACCTTGGCAGCTTGTTTGATAGTGACTCTCTTTTGGTCAAGTTGTCCTTGCAGTTCGCTACTTTTTGCTTGCTGTTGCTGATAGTTTTCCCAAGCTGGCATCACCAAATTTAGCAATATGCAAAAAGCTCCAGCAATTCCTAATACTCCCGCTATAATGCCAATGATTTTGGGTGTAAAAGTAATGCCAAAAAGAGTGAGGTAGCCTGACGCTCCTGAATCTAATTCCCCTGCTTGTTCTGCAAAATTTAAATCATCACTCAGCGTCATTTTGTAATGACTCCTATTTGTTGCATACTGCGAATACGAGTCACTAGACCCACTGTGCCTTTTTGCTCTAACTCCCGCATTAACTCAGAAGCTGGAACATCACTCAGACTTGATTGAATAGTGTATCTAACAATTTGAGGTGGTTTGATTGGTACATTAGTAGTTACTCTCCCAGTGCTTGGTGGTATTGGTGCGTCTACTAAGTTTGCTGAAATAATTTTACTGTCTGAGGATTTCAAGAACCGAGACTGTTGTAGAGTCAGCAAGAAATCGTTGACATCATTGTATGAGCGAGCCAATCCGTTAATTTGTATTCCCCCAGCAGAATTATTCGGTGGTTTCCCTTCTGCTGTTGGAGTGGGTGGAGTTTGCTTAACGTTATCAATTTGTACTGTTGCTGGGATGCGATCGCGCAAATCTTGTAACATAGCCGACCAAGGACGAATCTGGTCAAACACACTGACTAAACTTTGTGTTTCTGCTTTAACTTTGCTCGTATCTTCTCGGATTTTGTTAATGCTTCCTATTTCTGCATCTAACTTTTTGTTCTCCCGATCTAGTTGTGCTATATTCTGCTCTAATTCACCATTTTTCACTTGCAAAAACCACCAACCAGTTGCCGCCAAACCTGGAAGACACACACTTAAAGCAACTCCTACATAGATGGGTGTTAAATTTCCAACTGGAAGTTTAATTCCTCCACTTTTGTTAGGCTTGTTCTGGTAAATTGGGCGGTCTTTAAGAAAGTTAATATCTAGACTGTACATTCTGCTACACCTCCCTCATGCCTAGACCAAGTACTATCCCCAAACCAGAGCGTCGTACCATGGGGTACTTTTCTGCATCAACTTCCAAGGACAAAGACCCAATTGGATCTATTTGGGTGGTTGGCAAACTCAACCGTTGAGTGAAAAACTCATCTAGTTGTTGCAGTCCGCCTCCTGGCCCAGCTAGAAAAATCTGCGCTACCTCCAAGTTTTCACTTTGATTCAGGTAAAAATCGATGGAACGACGTAGCTCATCTGTCAGTTCCCCTAAAACTCTCAACGCCGCTGCCATCCCAGGATTAATTTCAGTAACCCCAGTTTTTCCACCATCTATGGGAGTTGGAGTAATGACCAGTTCCTGTAACAGTTCCATATCCCGTGAGGTAGGTAAGCTCATTGCCCTTGCTAGAGCTGTTTCCAGTTGATATGTGCCAATAGGTACGGTACGCGAAAATTGCGGTACTCCATTAACGACGATGGCTATTTCTGTACTGTCGAACTCGATATCAACTAGTACTGCTGCTTCTTGTGGTCCAAATTGCCGCAGTTGATCGCGAATTGTCCGAATCAGAGCAAAACTGCTAATCTCTAATACGTCGATTTGCAATCCTGCCTGCTCAAACGTACTAATATATGTATCTGTTATCTCCTTACGGGTAGCAACCAATAGTACCTGTACTTTTTCAATGCCATCTTCATCTACAAAGTACCCAAGTTTCTGATAATCTACATCAGCTTCTTCACGAGGATAAGGCAAATACAAACCTGCTTCATGGTTTAACACCATCTCCCGCAGTTCTTTATCATCTAACTCAGCTGGCACAGGTATCAGACGTACAATCGAATCTCGTCCTGGTACACCAGTAGCAACACGAGAAACCTTGATTTTACTCTCAGCCAGTCCCTGCTGGATTAATTGCGCCATTGCTGGGGGGTCGGTAATTTGACCATCAGTAACAACGCCTTCTGGAACTGCTACTGATGTTAAGGATTCTAATTTCAAGCCTTGGCGCTGCTTGCGTAGCTGAACTATATTCACCCTTTCTGGTGCTAGTTCAATGCCCACCCCTTTATTAGATTTACCAAACAGACTATTGAAACTTTTCACCACAGTTGTGCCCGCCGGACTGCTAAATTGAAAATTTAAACTGTAGAGAAGCAATGTCTTGTATCTCTACTACTGGTAATTTATTTAGCCTATAATCTCGATAATTCTGCATAAGCTTTTCACTTTGATCAAGCGTAAAAACACTGGGAAAATGATTCAATTGCAAAAATTTAAAAAACTGGCTGCTTGGGCACTAATTGGCTTATTGAGTAGTTGGATGATAAGTTGCGGTTCAGGTCCAAAACCGACAGCAACAACTATTGAGTTTTGGACAATGCAACTCCAACCTCAATTTACTAATTATTTCCAAAGCCTAATTGCGACTTTTGAATCGCAGAATTCAGGTATAAAGGTTAACTGGGTGGATATACCTTGGTCTGCGATGGAGAACAAAATTTTAACAGCTGTCTCAGCAAATACGCCACCTGATGTAGTGAACCTCAATCCAGGTTTTGCTTCCCAACTTGCCGGACGAAATGCCTGGTTGGATTTGGATACAAAAGTCCCAAATGAAGTACGTTCCTCCTATCTACCGAATATCTGGAAAGCAAGTACGCTCAATGGCAAGAGTTTTGGAATTCCCTGGTATCTCACCACAAGGCTAACCATTTATAACACTGATTTATTAAAACAGGCAGGTATCACTAAAGCACCTGCCACCTACGGAGAACTGGCACAAGTAGCGCAACAAATTAAAGATAAGACTGGCAAATACGCCTTTTTTGTTACCTTTGTGCCACAAGATTCCGGTGAAGTGATGGAATCCTTGGTACAAATGGGAGTCACTCTAGTAGATAGCGAGGGAAAAGCAGCTTTTAATTCACCACAAGGTAAAGCAGCGTTTCAGTATTGGGTAGACCTGTACAAAAAAGGACTACTTCCGAAAGAAGCATTGACGCAAGGGCATCGTCACGCGATTGATTTATACCAAGCTGGAGAGACAGCGTTCCTAGCTTCTGGACCAGAGTTTCTCAAAACAATCGCCAATAATGCACCAAAAATCGCTCAAGCTTCTGCCATAGCACCTCAACTTACAGGTGATACAGGTAAGAAAAACGTTGCTGTGATGAACATAGTTGTCCCTCGTGAAACCAAGCAACCAGATGCAGCTGTTAAATTTGCTCTATTTGTCACTAATGATGAAAATCAGCTAGCTTTTGCTAAAGCTGCTAATGTCTTACCATCCACAGTTAAAGCACTGTCTGACACCTATTTCAAAGAGGTTTCAGCTACTGCTTCAACAGTAGAAAAGGCGCGAGTAATTAGTGCTACACAACTGCAACAAGCAGAGATATTAACTCCGACCTTGAAAGATTTCAAAAAACTACAAACGGCAGTTTATGATAATTTGCAAGCAGCAATGTTAGGGCAAAAAACTGTAGATAAAGCTGTAGAAGATGCAGCACAACAGTGGAACAATAGGTAATGTGTAATTCGTAATTCGTAATTAAAAATAAATAATTACGAATTACGAATTACATTGCTTGCTGGTTCCTAAAAAATGTCCTAATAAATAGAGAGAACCACACAAGACAACAAAATCCTCTGTTGACAAAAAGGCTGATTCTAGCGCTGAAAATAAATCTAGAAAAGCCTCGCAAAGGCTTAATTCTGGGCAAATATCGGCAGCTAGCTTTGCCAATTCAACTGGATTGGCTGAACTATGATCTGGTACTGGTACTAAATACAATCGGTCATTTGGTCGTAGTAAAGCTTTGAAAATATCTGCATGTTCTTTCGTGGAAAGCATTCCCATTACCCAATTTACTGTTTGGGTATTTAGTGTATCTACATAATCTCGTAATACTTGAGCTGCGGCTGGATTATGAGCGCCATCAATTAATAATTGTTGGTTTCTCCACTTAACCCATTGCATACGTCCCGGCCATTTAGTTTTTGCCATACCGTTGATAATAGCTGTTTCAGGAATCTGCCAACCTTGTTTTTGGAAAATTTCTAAAGCAGCTAAAGCTAAGGCCGAATTAGTTAATTGAATTTGTCCTTGTAAAGGCAAAGGATATCTAATTGATTGTGAATTTTCAATTTTTTGATATTCAGCCCATCCTGTTTGAATTTGACGTGCAGGCTGAGGCATAAAAATTGGGCATTCTAATTCTTGAATGCGCGATCGCACAACTTTTTGGGCATCTAGTGATAATGGACCAACTACAGCAGGACATCCGGGTTTAAGAATACCAGCTTTTTCTCTAGCAATATCAGCAACAGTAGGGCCAAGTTGTTGCCAGTGTTCGCGGCTGATGGAAGTAATAATACTAACTAAAGGCTGCGAACAGACATTGGTAGCATCCAAGCGCCCTCCCAGTCCAACTTCTACCACCGCCACATCAACTTGCTGTTGGGCAAAATACAACCAAGCAGCTGCGGTAATTACTTCAAATTGAGTTGGATACTCGTCATCAGGGCTTATAGCCGCTTGGACTTGTTGGAACAATTCACTCAATTCCTCTGAGGAAATTGGCTGTTCATTGAAATAAATCCGTTCTGTCCAGTCAATTAAATGGGGAGAAGTATAGCGTCCTGTGCGATAACCAGCTTCTGTAAGTACTGAGGAAAGATAGGCACAGACAGATCCTTTGCCATTAGTACCAGCGACATGAATTACTGGGACTTGGTAATGAGGATTACCGAGATTTGCCAAAAGTTTGACAATGCGATCGAGTCCCAGATGAACACCAAAGCGTTGAAATGATTGTAGTAAAGAATCGATATCCACAAAAGGATGATTGGGGATTGGGGAACTCGGGACCCCCTCTGGGGATTAGGGGTAATGGGGACTGGGAATTCTTTTTTACTATCCCACGCCGTGTGCAACTTTCTCTCAAACTTAATCCCTAACCCTTTCCCTGCTAGGAAAGGGGATACAAGAATCAAAGCCTCTCTCCTTTCAGGGGAGCCAGTTGCGTGGTAAGGCAGCGTGGTCTTGGGGGTTTCCCTCATGAACGACTGCCGTTAGCGAGTCTTCTCCCAAGGGGAGACGCTAAGAGCGATAGCGCAGCGAAGCGCGAGTCTTCTCCCAAGGGGAGACGCTACGCGAACGAGCGTCAAGGCTCTGCCGACTTGAGGAACTGGCGTGAGAGGTTTGGAGAGGGGTTTCATGAATAAGTCGCACATCGCGTTATCCCCTCTGTCTCATACGCTGTATCAATAAAACCGACTGCTCTGTAAAGATAAACAGTCGGTTAACAAGTGATGATATTAAGTTGAGTTTAGGCTTCTTTGTCCAAAAAGCCTTGAATTTGTCTTAAAGCAGCAGCACCAATATTAAACACAGCCCAGCCGGCAGCAATAGCGACTGGTGCTAAAACGACCACTACGCGGAAATCAATACCATCCATATCTAGAACCCCTCTTCAAAGAAGAAATTAAAGTTTTGTCAACTGTTCTCATTTTTATTTTTAGCTGAAGTGGACAATTTTTCCAGACCTATGTGTAAAGAAATTTAAAGTATTAGTAATTTGTCAGTAGTTATTCTCCTTGTCCTCAGTCCCCATTGCCCAGTGCCTCATCTCTAACTGGGGCTAACTAAAGCCAATATCAGTACCCTTGCCAGCATGAACCAAAGCTAACTTTTGGTAACGTTCGGCGTGTTCGAGCAGTTCTGCGGCTTCAGCATCTGTAACTTTACGTAACACTTTGCCAGGAATGCCGACTACAAGAGATAAAGAGGGTACATCCTTAGTTACGACTGCGCCAGCACCAATAATACTACCAGCACCCACTCGTACTCCGTCTAAAATCACCGCGCCAATGCCAATCAAACTGCCACGTTCAATGTAAGCGGAATGTACCACAGCGCGATGCCCTACGGTAACACGATCTTCTAAAATGGTTGGCATACCAGGATCGCCATGTAGAATTGCTCCATCCTGAATATTTGTGCATTCGCCAATATCAATGCGTTCTACATCTCCCCTAACTACGGCTCCATACCAAATGCTTACCCCTGCTGCTATGTTTACTGAACCGATAACAACAGCGTTGGCTGCAACGAAGGCTGCTTGAGAAAAATCGGGAGATGACCAGTAACAAGCAGTAGACACGATAGAATATGAATATGGTACCCAGGAACACTGGAGAAACTCCAACCTTTGAGGCTGGTTGCACAACCAGGATATCATGGTGTCAACCCTCTATATTGAGGAAGAGACTAGTGAAATTTGTTCCCGCCGTTACTTCGTGTCCTTGCTGCGGCGAGCAAGTTACCGAATGGTGGAGCCGAAGTGTAAAATCCCACTCACTGGTGCTGGTGAAGACGAAATTATGTTTGTACGCACTTCATGATGAATCCAGGCTTGCAGTACCCCATATTTGGCCCCGAAATTCAGTGCCCTCACTGTCGCCAGACTATTCCGGCATTGACATTAACAGATACTTATCTATGTCCACGTCATGGCGCGTTTGAAGCTAATCCTAAAACTGGAGAGCTGATTCATCTTCAGTCGGGCCGTCATTGGCGAAGGTGGAATAGTGAATGGTATAGGCAACATACTCATCCCGATGGCATTCGGTTTGAAATTCACGAAGCACTAGATAAGCTTTACACTCAAGGCTACCGAGCAACACGGGTAATCATTGCTAGACGCTATCAGGAATTGATGAGTGGTTATTTAGAACGCAGTACACCTTGGCGTTCTGGACAGCCGGAAACTACATCTGCGCGACTGTACGGCTTACCTGTGGAGTTTAGCTCCGACCCTTCAGAAGATCCCTGCTGGGAAGTGATTAATTTTGATTTGGAAAAAGAGCCTGGAGTCCCTGTGCGCTATCCCTATTTCAGATTATTTGAGTAGGTGAAGAGTTAGAACAGATTTATTTTATAAATCTAAAAACTTACAAGAGTACATATAAACTGCTTGGGTGACAAAGTTATAGGTTTTAGCTCCACACTACTTTGCATTGAAAAGCATTACCCTTCTTCTCATTAGTGGAGAGGGGTAATGTTTTTCTTGATTGTTAACTATGGTGAAATAAATATTTTTGCTCCCTTAACTGAGACAGAATCATAATCTGTTCTATATTGTTATCTTTGCTTACTCAACAGGAAGCAACTTCATGACGTACCTAAAATATGGTTTTAGTTAAATTCTCAGTTAAAAAAGTTTCACAACATGGTCGTACTGGCAGGCTCTGTTATAAAAAGCATTATTTTGACACCCCTCTTTTGTTTCCAGTAGTATCTCTGGTTACTGGTACAACAGCCAAGGGAGGAGGACTGTGGAAATACATTTTGCAGATGGATCAGTCTAATAGTCTACTACGTCGTAACTTGCCAGTGTTGTCTCAAGTACTTCACTTTTTAGACTTCATACCAAATAAGAAAAACTCGCTGGCATCTTGGCGTAAATTAGGCATTAAACGGCGTTACTCTGAGGAGGTATTTCCTCCTGTAAAATATACTGCTCCACTATTCCTTGATTCAGGTGGTTTCAAACTCCTCTGGAACAACAGTATAGATTTGTCCGCTTATGGCTTATCTATGGAAGATGGACAAGGTTTTCAGTCTATATTGAAGTTACAACAAAACTTTGGTGGGGATATTATCGCTACTTTAGACTATCCTTTGCCTCCAAAATTAGCAGCATTAGAAGCTAAGGAACGTATGAACAAAAGCTTAGATAATGCTATTTCTGCTGCTTTATCACTACAAAAACCATCTCAATGGAAACCATTTCTTTATGTTGCTGCTCACGGTCAAGATAGAGATAACATGAGTAATTATGTTAAACAGGTGTTCGATAATTTTCAAAGAGAAGATTTAAGAGAATATCCTTTTGGTTTAGCAGTGGGTTCATTAGTACCACTACGAGGGAGTAATAAAAATACAAGGATTATTGAATTAATTAGAGGTTTGCAAGAAAGCATCCCTGAAAACAGACAAAATATAACTCCTATTCATGTATTTGGTATAACTGGTAGTTTAATTCCGATATTAGCTTATTTTGGTGTAGATAGCTTTGACTCTAGTAGTTATGTTCAGGAAACTAGAAGCTTGAGCTACATAAATCCTGAAACAATGAAACCGCAACCCGTATTGGAAATGGAAGAATTAACTTGTGATTGCCGTATTTGTCAAAAAGCAAACTTAGAAGATATACAAAATGCATTAATATCTGAGGTTAGTGGTCAACCTGTTCATAATGGTCATTATAAAAGTAAATATTATGCTGATATTGCTTTACATAATCTAGAAATGGATTTTCGTATTGTAGATAAAACTAGAGAGGCTATAAAGGCAGATTGTTTACAAGAATATCTTATTGAATATACAAAAAAGTTTCCCAACCTACAACCTGTAATGGATGCGATTGCCACTGAAGATATTGAGTTAAAAATTAGGCTATCACGTACGTTAATATCAGTTCCGAAAAAACAAGAATTTAATAATAACGAACAGGTTATTTCTCTGAAATATAAACCGGATGACTTTAATATTATGAATAATGGCTATGCACCACTATCTGGTAAGCACATTATGTTAATAATTCCTTGTTCTGCAGAAAAGCCCTATTCTAATTCTCGCTCCCATCGCTTCATTACGAAACGAATAGAGAAAGTTTTAGGTGATGTAACAACATCAATAGATAAAGTTACATTATCTGGATTATACGGCCCAGTCCCGGAAAAATATGAAGCTCATGAAGCTGTAATGAGATACGATTTTCTTTTAGATCCACTCGATAAAGCACAAATTTCTTTAGTTACAGAGCGCTTAGTAAATTATTTGAAGCGTCACAGTCATTATTATCATGCTTGTATTGGCTACGCCACCAGTAAAGCATATCGGACTGTCTTGGAACAAGCAGCTCAGGAGGTATCTTATCTACAAGTGCTTCCCGTTAAACCTAAAAGCCGTAGAATGACTGAGTTTTTCCGTAAAGAAAATGTAGCAGAATTGGTAGAACAAGTGAATTTAGCCCTAAATAATGCTGAAGTCAGTCCAGAATAGAAGATAACGGTCAGCTGCTTAGTTAGTGAAACTATTTTGCATTGTTTTATGCGTGAGTGAAGTAAGAAATGTATTTCATTTTACAAATTATACAAATTTATAAGAAATCATTGGTGTACACTTTTCTAAATTAACAATCACTTTTTCTCATTGAAGTATTGATTAGTAACTATAAGGATATAATTTAATGAGTTCATTGGAAGACATTATAGATGAAACAATTGGTGAAGTTCGTACTGATTCTCTAGACTTAAGTTTTGGAGAAATTGTAAATTTATACTCTAGTAAAGAACTAGTGATTCAGCCAGAGTATCAGCGTCTTTTTAGATGGACAGATGAACAAAAATCAAGACTCATTGAATCAATTGTATTAGAACTTCCCATACCTCAAATTTTTGTCATAGAGACATCTGATACTGTATTTGAGTTAATTGATGGATTACAAAGAGTCAGTTCAGTTATCCAATTTATCGATCCAAAAGCATTAAAATTAGAACCTCTGGTTCTTGAAGGTTGTGATTTAGTGAAAGAACTAAACGGAATCTCCTTTGAGGACTTATCTTTAAGGCTAAGGCTAAAAATTAAACGTTCATCAGTTAGGACAGTTGTTATAAAAAGGCAGAGCAAGTCTTTTTTAAGATATGCAATGTTTAAACGTTTAAATACGGGTGGTGAAATTTTAGATCCTCAAGAAATCCGCAATTGTTCTGCGAGAATGGTAGGTGATGATGGAATTCGTTTCTATAGTTTTATACAAAGAAAAGCCTCTCATCCTGCTTTTATTAATTGTATAGAAACATTAGCGCAAGTTGAAAAAGATAGAAAAGGTGATGAAGAACTTGTTTTAAGATTTTTGGCAGCAAAGAACGCTCAACATATGTTTAAAGGCAGTGTCCGAGATTGGTTAGATGATTATTTAGAAAAAATTATTCTTAAAGAGATTGATTTTGATTTTGAAAGTGAAGAACAACAATTTGATAAGATTTTTACATTTCTTAGCAACGCTCTTGGAGAAGGAGCTTTTGTAAAGTATAGAGGCGAGAAGCCTATCGGAGGTCTTGCTCCAGCTTATTATGAGGCTATCACAGTTGGAACTTTAAATGCACTAGATAAAATTAGAAATGTGCCAACGGATCGAGTTAAGCAAAAGGTAATTGATACAGTTCAAACTGAAGAATTTAGAAACTATACGGGGTCAGGAGCTAATAAACGAGAAAAGCTGCAAGGTAGAATTAACACTATCAAAGATGCTCTTTTGGGACTAGTAAATGAGTAATTGGTATCAAGAATTAGAAAAAGATTTAAATTGGCGAGAAGCAGAATTAGCCTCACTTAAAAGACAAGTCATAACAACAACTAAGGGAACTGTGGCACACAAAGTACTTTTACGTGCTGTGTGGGCTTTATTATATGCACATTATGAAGGTTTTTGCAAGTTTGCGTGGGATTTATATCTTGATGAACTACAAAAATCAGGTGTTAAGAGAAAAGAGTGTAAAGATGAGATAGCTAGACTTTCGCTACAAAAACAATTTAAAGAATTAAAAGGAGACTTAACTTCAGAAAATATTTGGAACTTTGCTCAGATATATTTGCAAAATTTACTAGAAGAAAATATCGATTTTCAAGTAAAGCTTGAAACCGAATCAAATTTATATCCTAATGTATTTATTGATAACTCACGCCAAGTTTGTCTTGATTGTATACTAGTCGATCAATATAAAATTGAGTTACGAACATTAGTTGCTAGAAGGAATTATATTGCTCACGGGAAAGAAATGGTTATTAAAGACATTCAAGAATATCAAAAATATGAAAAGGCGGCTCTAGAGGTAATGCATGAGTTAGCCATATCTATTGTTGAATGTTTGGATAAAAAACTGTATCTAAAAATTCCGTAGTCAAGGCTTGATTGAAAATTTTAGTAAAAAATAAAAGAGTTAAGGAAGGCAGGAGAACTTATTGAAGACGCGATTGCTAGCAAAATAACCTGCCAATATTACATCAATCATTTAGTAATTACCAAAATCAATTCTTAGGAAATATTGCTAGCTCAGTTTCAGGGTCGAAAAAGTGAATTTTATCTTGAGTCAGCGATAACCATATTTGCTCACCAATACTAACCAATCGGTCTGGTGGCACTCGCACTTGTAGATAATTACTTTTATGGGTAGCTTGACCGTGTTCGCCAAGTCTGACGGTAATAAAAGAATCGTTACCGAGGTTTTCTACCAAGTCTACTTGCGCTGGCAGATTTTTGGTAGCAGGCAAACCCAAGCTTAAGTGTTCTGGGCGAATACCTAAAATTAAAGTTTGCCCATCATATTTTTGTAAGGCAGTTCCCCAGGTTTCTGGGAGGGTAAGACGGAATTGAGAATTGGTAATCAATAATGGGGCATGAAATTCTACAGAAATAAAATTCATTGGGGGTGAGCCTATGAATTCTGCGACAAAGCGGTTGGCAGGGCGGTTGTAAAGTTCTAATGGAGAGGCAACTTGCTGAATCTGACCTTGATTCATAATTGCGATCCGATCGCCCATTGTCATTGCTTCTGTTTGGTCGTGGGTGACGTAAATTGTTGTTGTCCCTAACTGACGTTGCAATTTCACAATTTGGGCGCGGGTTTCTGCACGCAATTTAGCATCTAAGTTAGAAAGCGGTTCATCCATTAAAAACACCTGTGGATTGCGTGCGATCGCTCGTCCTAGGGCAACTCGTTGCCTTTGCCCCCCAGAAAGCTGTTTGGGTAAGCGATTCAGCAGTGTTTCAATTTGTAACAACTGGGCAACACTCCGCACCTGTTCGTCCACTACTCGTTCTTTGGCAGAAACATAGCGGAGTCCTTTAGGTAACTGTTTTGTCACGCCTACCAAGAGATTTTCAGCCCAGTTCGGGATTCCTGCTCCTCTGCTTCCCGAAGTTTGCTTGGAGGGAAACCCTCCTGGCAACTTCTCTTCCTGCTCCCCTGCTCCCTCTGCTCCACCTCGGCGGCGCAGCCCAAAAGCAATATTGTCATACACCGTCATGTGGGGATAGAGGGCGTAATTTTGAAACACCATTGCAATATCACGTTCTTTGGGTGGCAGGTCATTTATCAAGCGATCGCCCAGCCAGATATTACCTCCAGTCATCGCTTCCAAGCCAGCAATTAACCGCAATAGGGTGCTTTTACCACAACCAGAAGGACCCACTAGCACCATAAATTCCCCATCTGCGATCGTGAGGTTAATTCTTCGCAAGACGTTTACGCTTTCTGCACGCTCTGGCTCTACATCACTTGTCTTCCCAAATGTGAGTGGGTTTTGGGCTGGTGAAGCAACAATTTCCCCTCTACGTGGGGGAAAACTTTTATAAACGTTTTCTAAAACAACTTGGGCCACGAGTGTTAATTAATAGTCAATGGTCAGTAGGGGCGCAAGGCCTTGCGCCCCTACAAAGATCAAAAGTCAAAATCAATAACTCTGGACTGTTGACTTTGCGAAGCGAAAGGTTTAGCGCCCATGATACACGTTTCATGTGAATACGAAAAGTTAAAAAAGCAGCTTTAACTATAAAAATCAAACTACCCTGGATTCTAGGGCTGTCAGTAGGTATTGTTATGACTACCTATGTACCTAAAAATCTTTCTCAAGACCCAAGTGTTAATGCTGCCCATGACATTGTAGACGTACAAACTACAGATTGTTGCATTGTCGGTGGTGGACCAGCTGGAGCTGTGTTGGCACTGCTATTAGCGCGTCAAGGTATTTCTGTGATGCTTTTAGAAGCGCACAAAGACTTCGATCGCGACTTTCGGGGAGATACAATTCATCCATCCGTAATGGAAATTATGGAGGAATTGGGCTTAAGCGATCGCTTGCTACAGTTGCCCCATACTAAGATGCACCGCATTCGGGTTCAAACTCCTCAAGATACGGTGACATTGGCAGATTTTAGCCATCTGAAAACTCGCTACCCTTACATTACAATGCTGCCTCAGGTGAAATTTTTGCAGTTTATTACTCAAGAGGCACAAAAATACCCTCATTTTCGGCTGGTGATGGGTGCAAATGTCCAGGAATTAATAGCAGAAAATGGTGTGATTGAGGGTGTTCGCTATCGAGGCGGAGGTGGCTGGCACGAAATCCGAGCAATAATTACAGTTGGTGCTGATGGTCGTCATTCACGATTAAGGCAACTGGGGAACTTTGAGTCAATTGACACCTCACCGCCAATGGATATCCTTTGGTTCCGTCTGCCCAGGAACCCAGAAGATGCTGAGGGAGGCATGGGACGCTTCGGGCAAGGTCATATTGTGGCCATGCTTGACCGTGGTGATGAATGGCAACTTGCCTATGTCATCCCCAAGGGAGGCTATCAAAAACTCCGCGCTGCTGGATTGGAAGAATTAAAAAAATCTGTTGTCGAAGTTATACCAGAATTAAGCAATCGCATCCAAAATCTACACGATTGGTCGCAGGTAGCCTTTCTCTCAGTGGAATCCAGCCGCGTTAAACGCTGGTATCATCCGGGACTGCTACTCATCGGTGACGCTGCCCATGTCATGTCTCCTGTTGGTGGAGTAGGCATTAACTACGCAATTCAAGATGCTGTCGTGGCAGCAAATGTTCTCACTAAACCGCTGAAGAACCGACATGTAGATGTTAGCGATTTAGCAAAAGTGCAACGTCAAAGGGAGTTACCTACACGTATCATTCAAGCATTTCAGGCTTTTATTCAAAAGCAGGTGTTTGCCCCAATTCTTAACTCAAATCGCACCTTGCAACTACCTGTTTTTTTGAAGTTGCCCATTTTACGCGACCTACCAGCACGGTTGATTGGCTTGGGTGTGTTTCCAGTTCACGTCAAAACCTAACTTCGAGTATTTTTTCTGGGCATTGGGTGGTACAATTATACTATTCATGCAGAATTCAATGCTCGTTCCTAGTCAGGCGAAAGTGATGAACCGCATCTCAAATGCTGTTCAAGGCGATCGCTTGGCTTTTATGCTAAAACAGACTCAAAATAGAGAGTGCTTGTAAAAAACTTATTTCGGCAATATTAAAAAATGCAAACAATTAAACATATCTAGGTATTGATTGACCCTACATATAAAAACTCACCTTTCCCATCAGCACTTTTTCCAGTCAGGAGGATTTAATGAACAGCTGCGTTTTGATGGCGGAAATTGTTCAAGAACCGCAACTACGCTATACATCCGATAATTTGGCAGTTACAGAAATGCTTGTGCAGTTTCCCAATTCCCAGAAGCAAGAAGATCAGCCAGCTACTTTGAAAGTTGTAGGTTGGGGAAATCTGGCCACAGAAATTCAGCAAAACTACCATCAAGGCGATCGCGTCATTTTAGTAGGGCGCTTAGGTATGCATACTGTCGAACGTCAAGAAGGTTTTAAAGAAAAACGTGCTGAATTAACAGTGCAACAAATTCAATCTTTAACAGGTGATTTTCATACTACTTCATCCAGAAATACATCAGTTGCAGAAACTCCGGCGCGGCAATCATCCCCAGGAGTTTCCTCTCCAGTAGCAGCTTCTCAAGATGTGCCCAGTTATGAATCATCTCGTCCAGCAGCTACCCCAACTAAAACCACTGTTGGTGTCGTTCCTCAAGTCACACCCGAACCCATCCCCCAAGCCAGTAATTTTGACTTAGCTACCTATCCAACACCAGTAGAGGAAGAACCAGATCCAGATGATATCCCCTTTTAAGGGTCAGTTCTGCTTTACAGTTATTGTTGGATAACAAATTAAGTAGGGGCGTACAGCTAGACTGTACGCCCCTAATGCTATAAATCTTACTTACTCAACCCGCCTAACTTCAAATCCCCGCAATCCTTCTGGTTCTTCGTACTCAATCACAACCTCTTTCACCACAGCCGCAGGTGGTCCGGAGTAACACCAGCGAATCATTTCTTCCACAACTTCCCGTACCCCTTCAAATACTGCTTCCACACGAGTATCGGGGAGGTTCCGCACCCAACCTGTTAATCCCAACTGGCTAGCTGTATCCACAGTGGCATAGCGATAGCCCACTCCTTGGACTCGGCCAGAAACGAATACATGGGCGCGGATTAGCTTTGGCAGGGGTGTGGAATTCTGCATAGACTGGTCTATTCTTTACGATTTCCAGTCTACCGAGTTTGTGAGTACACAATCTGTTTTTAATTTCAACTCGCGAAATTAATCGCGATCGCCACCACCTCGCCGATACCTGTACCGACTTTCTTCGTCTTCTTCGTCTTCTTCGTCATCGCGATATCTGTATTGGCTGTCTTCTTCACCTTCATCATCATCACGATATCTTGGCTGGCTTTCTTCTTCGCCTTCTTCATCATCGCGATATCTTGGCTGGCGATCGTCGCGTCTATCCCAGTCATCATCGCGTTGTTTCCTACCACCACCGATATTTCTAAATAAATCGCCTATTCCCATAATCTTCCTCCTGAGTTTACTAATCTCCTTTTTTGTGGTCACTTTCATAGTTTGTCTAATGCTTGTAGAGGACAAATCTTCCACTAGGTGTAGATAAATATAAAATCATCCCTATCTTTAGAAGACTATCAAGGTAGTGATAAAGTGTTGTGTACTGAAGCTGTTACCCCTTAAAAATTGCAAATTGGCTCAAGTTGACAGTCATCAGGAGCCAGTCCGTTGGTGAGCGACTACCGTTAGCGAAGCGAAGCGCCAGTCCTCGTCCAAGGGGAATGCCTGCGGTGAGACACTCCGTTGCGGGGGTAACCCCCGTTAAAGGAAGGGTCGTTAGCGCAGTGGCGACCTTAGGAGAAGGGTAGGGCTTCCCGCAGGGTAGCAACTGGCGTTCATAAGTCATCAGTTAACGTAGCATCTTAAATCACCGATTATTGATGACCAATTCACTAAGTTGAATTTTTAATTCTGCATTGCTTATGTCTAATTTGCCACCGCTCAACACAGAAACCATCTGGGCAATTATCAACGATAAAATTGATGATGCCACAGTCAACGAATTGGTATGGTACTATTTAGGCTATCGTTATGACTCTTCATCTGCGAAATGGAACAATAACGAAGTTGCACAAGAATGGCAAGATGAGTACCCACAACCACCAAATTTTATTGATAGTCGACCTGCAACAGTCAAATTAACTCGTTCTGTTCCTCAAGGAAATAAACAACTACTGAAAGAGAAACTAGGCTTTAAAGGTTATAAACTAGGCGAATTTGGGCCTCGGCAGACTCGCAGAGCAACAGTAGCAAACTGGCTGTTAAGTTATTTGCAACAAAATAGCAATCAACTCGAGTAAATTTAGCTAGAAAATATTCGGTAATTCAATCTTTATTGAACGCTGAATATTTTTTTATTTTCGGTTAAAAACACATTTTATCAATTAGTTTTATATTTATATCATTTGATAGTAGGCAGATAACTATTCAACCTAATATTCAGAAATCTAATAAAGATAAACAATCTTTTTATATAGTATATATTCTTCCTATAGATAGAGGAAGTGCTTATATAATTATTTCCCTAGACCGATTTGCAAAATGATTAATAATTTAGAAAATAAGCATTATTGAGATAATATATTCCAAACAATATTATGGCAAAACCGATTGAATTTAACCTATTTGCGCCTTATAACAAAGGAGCTGCGCTAATTGGTTCTTTCTCTGATTGGCAAGAAATTTCAATGGAAAAAGGTGAAGATGGTTATTTTCGTACAACTGTTGAACTAGAAGATGGCGACTATGAATATAAATTCCGCGTTCAGTCCAACTCATGGTTTTTAGAACCAGAACAGTGGGTTGATGTCACAGATCCCTATGCAACTAATATCAATGAATTGAGTGGCAAAGATGACGGGATTATACGGGTAAAAGATGGAGAAAGGATTGTCGATACATACGTTTGGAAAAATGATGACAAACCTTTACCTGCTGACCACGAATTAGTAATTTATGAATTGCATGTCGGCGACTTTTCTGGTGGTGAAGACGATCCATATGCTAGAGGTAAGTATAAACACGTTATTGAGAAATTAGATTATTTGTGTGAATTAGGAATCAATGCTATTGAATTGATGCCAGTCAAAGAATATCCAGGTGATTATAGCTGGGGTTACAATCCCCGCCATTTTTTTGCAACTGAATCTAGTTATGGTTCCACGGCTGGATTAAAGCAGCTAATTGATGAGTGTCATGGTAAAGGTATTCGCATCATTATTGATGGTATTTATAACCATTCAGAAGCATCTGCACCATTAACCCAAATAGACCATGACTATTGGTATCACCACTCGCCCCGCGACCCTGATAATAGCTGGGGACCTGAGTTTAATTACGAACACTATGATGAAAATTTAGACGTTTTTCCAGCACGAAAATTTATTGGCGATACAATCCGTTACTGGATTGAAAATTTTCATATCGATGGTATTCGCTATGATGCAGCGCGGCAAATAGCTAACTACGATTTCATGCATTGGATTGTTCAGGAAGCTAAAAAAACAGCTGGTACTAAACCTTTTTACAATATTGCAGAACACATCCCTGAAACTACCAGCATCACCAATGTAGACGGTCCAATGGATGGTTGCTGGCACGACAGTTTCTATCACTGTGTTTTAGAACATATTTGCGGTGATACATTTGATTTAGAACGCCTCAAAGATGTAATTGATTGTAAGCGTCAAGGTTTTATGGGTGCTACGAATGTCGTAAATTACCTGACCAACCACGACCACGATCGCGTCATGGTAGAGTTGGGTAAACGTGAGATTTTTGACGAAGAAGCATTTAGGCGGGCTAGGTTGGGAGTAGCTATTCTGATGACAGCTGTGGGTGTACCTTTGGTTTGGATGGGAGAAGAATTTGCAGAGTATAAGCCCAAACAACCTGAATCAGCCAAAATTGATTGGACACTACTAGGTAATGACCTCAACAGTAGCTTGTTTGGTTACTACTCAGGGTTGATTAATCTGCGTAAAAATAATCATGCCCTCTACACAGAAAATATTGATTTTATTCACGAAAATCCAGAAGCTAAGGTGCTAGCCTACAGCCGTTGGAATGATGAAGGTTCTCGTGTTGTTGTAGTGACAAACTTCTCAGAAAACTTCCTAGCTGGCTACCACGTTCCTAACTTTCCTGCTAGTGGCACATGGCACGAATGGACAGCCGATTATGATGTCGAAGCTGGTGACGATGGCATCATAACTGATATAGGGCCATATGAAGCAAAAGTCTTTGTTTGGCAGTAATAAAATACACTAACACTAACTCAGCAGTCTAAATAACACTGCAAAGGGGAAAATACTTTCCCCTTTTTTATTTTGAGAATCAAACAAGCAATTATCAGTATTTATTAACATGCTTGGTTACATTTTAATCAGATTTTTTTCAATTAGTAAACTTTTTTGTCTAAAATTCTATGAATTGATGTTCTCCTTTTCATTTAAAATGTGTGTATGATTTTTCACTCATAGATGAAGTCGCCAAGAACGCAGGAACCGCTCCATGCACAATCAGTTATCTAACACTAACATCAAGAATTCTCACGTATTATTAACTCCTAGCGAAGTCAAATCAAAATTACCTTTAACAAAATCGGCTGAACAAATTGTTTTAAAATTTAGACAGGAAATACAACATATTCTAGATTTTCAGGATCGTAGAAAATTTATAGTAGTGGGCCCCTGTTCAATTCACGAGCCAAAAGCAGCACTTGAATATTCAGAAAAACTGAAATTTTTAGCTGAACGAGTTCAAGATAAATTGCTGCTAATCATGCGGGTTTACTTTGAAAAACCAAGAACAACAGTAGGATGGAAAGGTTTAATTAACGATCCCGATATGGATGATTCTTTCCATCTAGAAAATGGTATATTAATTGCAAGGAGCTTACTATTAAAAATTACAGAATTGGGATTACCTACTGGTACAGAAGCACTCGACCCTATCATACCTCAATACATCAGTGAACTGGTTACATGGTCTGCTATTGGGGCACGCACGACTGAATCACAAACTCATCGTGAAATGGCAAGTGGACTTTCGATGCCTGTAGGTTTTAAAAACGGCACAGATGGTAATATTCAAGTAGCTTTGAATGCGCTACACTCAGCAAAAAGTCCTCACAATTTTCTGGGAATTAATCAAAAAGGTCAGGTAAGCGTATTTCAAACTAGAGGTAATGCTTACGGTCACGTCATTTTACGCGGCGGTAGTCAGCCCAACTTTGACCCAGTGAATGTCAAATTGGTGGAAGAAAAATTAAAAGAAGCTAATTTACCACCCAGAATTGTGATTGACTGTAGCCACGGTAATACAAATAAAGACTACAAATTACAATCTGCTGTCTTTGAAAATGTGATTCAACAAATAGTAGATGGCAACACATCAATAGTTGGCATGATGTTGGAATCAAATTTATATGAAGGTAATCAACCAATTACTGGAAAACGAGAGGAATTACAATATGGGGTTTCTGTAACTGACAAATGTATCAGTTGGGAAGAAACAGAAAAGATTATTTTATCTGCTCACGAAAAAATTAAGTAAAGTCAAGGGTTTGGAGGCAAAGTAGATAAATCCCAGTATTATCTTCGTCTCTTCTCATGAAAAAAGAGTAAGAAGTCTTTATTTTAAACAGTTAAATTATTCACTGAATTTGTACTTTCTTATTACTCTCTTTACTTGGTTTAGGACAAGTTCCGGGTAAAAAGCATCATACTGATGAATCAAATGCGTCCGGAATCTAAAGGCTGCGACTTCTATTTATTTTTGCCAGTACTGATTCGTCGCCAGTACTGGTAGACCTCGTCCTCAACTCAAATCAAAGGTTCAACACATAGTTCAATCCATTCAAAAACACTATACGCTTCCTGGCAAGGTAATAATTATGCTTGCAAGGTAGAAAAATTTAAATTTTAAGTTACTTAATACTTAGTCGTATCAGGATTTATTTTTATTAATTATTTGAATCGTTCTGTATATTAAGAGGGATAATTTACTTATGTTTGACAGTATCCAATAATATACAAACTATTGTTTCATCACTCATCTCGCTCCGCTATTTTGTCTCAACTTACATGTTTTTTGTTGCATTTGCTGGGTAGCTATTTCTTTAGAAATGTAAAGATTTTTCATTTCTGATACCAATATACAGATGTAGCAAGGTTTTCTGGCAAACAGATGGTTAATAGAGCGATGTGAGCAAGAGCTTTGTTGGAGGTGATAGCAATGATAGAAATATTCTTGTTTGCGACTTTTTGCTTTTTTTGGCTGATTGGCTTAACACTGGTGGCAGAAGCTTGGTTCTATGAAGAAGAGCAGGAGTTGTAATTTAGTAACTTTGGCTTGAGGGATTTGGGAGTGTGGAAATGAAGGAGAGTGGGAAGACAAAGTAAAATTTTTACCTTGTCTTTCCGAAGTTCGCCGGAGGGAAACCACACCACTTGCTACCCTGTGGGTTCTCCGTTCGCGCTAGCGTCTTCGTCGGAGAAGGAGTACAAGCTGGGGAACCCGTCCCGCGCAGTGGCTCCTCCTTGCGACTTCTCTCCTTGTTCCTTTTTTCAGTACTCAATCCCTTTTACTTAGACGTGATATGGGACTCATATTTGATTTTTGAAATACACTTAGTGGCATGGCAAGGCTAAAATGTTGCATTAAAAATCTCTGAAAAATTGAAGTTTAGACACATAATCGAATTTTTCTATTGCACTACTTTAGCCTTGACACGCCACTACATTTACTAGATTTACTTAGATTTTTTCATAAATCAAATCGGATTCCTATATTAAGAGCGCAATTGAGCCACCATCTGAGCAGGATTCCAGTATGCGCGAGTTGTTTGAATCTTGTTAACTGCGTTAATCTCGAAAATCGTGATTCCCTCGAAGGTAACTGATTTGCCACTCTTGCTGAGTCCCCGCATTGTCCACTTAACCGCTGCTTCATTACCAGCAACAAAGATATGTTCAGTTGTCGGTTCTAGTTTCTCAAAGACTGCTTGTAACTGCCCGATAAACTGACGGAATCCCTCATGGATTTTTGTTGGTGGTTCGTTAACTGGATCGTAACTAACGGCATCTTCAGCAAAGTTCTCTACCCAGCCATCTGCATTCATGGCCGCAATGTTGATAAAGTAGGCATCAATAACTGTTTCAATGGCTTCGTGCGACATAATTAATAACCAATTTATAAATTTGTTGCAATTATTTACAGCTTTTGCAGTACTCCATTGCAGTTTGTAACTATTTTGTGTAACCGCAAGGAATATTCCTTTAGACTGAATTTCAATATGAAAAACATTGGGATAAACGCAAATGCATTCAATAAATTTGTTGTGTCATGAGGCTGTTGTTGCTGTGTCTTTTGTTGCTTGTATTGTCGGTTTGATATTACTCTGGGATCGCAAGCAAGCAAAAAATGATATAGAAGAAACTGAAAAAATTCTGTTTAGAATGAGCTTTTCTTACTGGTTAGTGTATTGTGTTGCTTTTGGCATGGAGAAGATAATATTACCTGACTGGGAAACTCTAGCCATCAGTTTGAAAATAACTACAGCTTTGTCGTATTTCTTAACTTTTTCTTGCGTACTCAGTTTGCCGCTACACAGATTTGCAGTACACCAAGTTGAAGAATAGTTAACAGTCAACTACTTTTCAAATTTTGACTCTGGACTATATAGTTAATTTTTTATGGCGATCGCAATGGCATCTTGAAATTTATCCCGATCCAAAGTGGTTAGGATAAACACCTCTTGTACTGTCTTACCTTGGCGGGCAATGACTTTATAACCGCCGCGAATGGGTACAGATACACGCAGTTGCATTTTCGGACAATGACCTTTCACCCGTCCAATCACTCCTGGAGTGACGGTTTGAATGCCATCCTGCTGACAGAGACGTTCTAAAATGGGAATGAGACCAGAAAGATGAGTTGAGTGATTCCAGACGAGTCTGCCATCTTTGCGAGCAGCGGTGGAGAGAGAATCTACATTGGGTTTGCCCATGATGATTAAGCTGCTTCTAGAGGAGCCATTGTTAAACCAGCTCGACGCAGCTGTTGGTGATACAGTTCGGCAGGTTCTTGTGGGCCTACCCAAACGATCGCTTGTCCTTCATAATGTACCTGATTAGTCAGATCCCAAGCGCGATCGCTTGTCATCCCCGGAATATACTTAGTCAAACAATCAGCCACATGTTGAAAAGTATTGAAGTCATCGTTTAAAACGATGACTTTGTAATTCGGATAAGTCTTGCGGGTAACTTGATTAGACCGTTCAGGAGCTACAGTTGGTGCTGTACCCATTCCATAAACAGCTGCTGAAAGTCTTGTAACCATAAAACACTTAACCAACAGAATTTTGCAAAACTACACTACAAATTACTAGTTTAGTCCATAGTCTGGTACTGGGGACTGGGGACTGGGGACTGGGGACTGGGGACTGGGTAATAAACTTTTTCTAATACTCATTACCCAATACCCAATCCCTAATTCCTAATACCCAATCCCAGCGCATAGCGCTTATTTCCAATCTTCCCAGTTTTGGTTAAAAATCGAGGTATCGGGGAAAGCTGTCGGATTACCATTTTGCTCTAACAGACGTTTCAGGGCTTGGAGTTGCGGTTCTTGTTTGGGCAAATCGTCTACCAGTTGATAGGGTGCAACAGCATTTTTCAAAGAGAAAGCGGCAACAGTTCCCGCAGCCGCACCAGCAGACCATTCAAAAGAGTGTACCCGATAGGCAGCGGAGGCAATGTGACTAGTGGCAATGCTTTTGCCTCCTACTAGTAAATTATCGATTTTCTGAGGAATCATCGCCCGCAGGGCAATTTGGAAGGGAAAAGCTTGTCCAGCACCGCGCCTTTCTCCAGGATGTTCCATATTACCAGGAGTTTCTGGTGGGCTTTGTACCATGCAAGGATGAAAGTCTATGGCGTAGTGACCAATACCCACAGCGTCGGGGAAGATAGTAGAACGAGTCCGCCGCATTGCTTGGTCTGGTGAGACTTTACCCTCAATTACTGATACTGCCTCTAAACCTGCAAGTGCTGCTCTTAAACGACGATACATGTCTGCTGGTAAAGTCTTGCGGTAGTACTCATCATTATAATTGCGACGAGAAATGTCAATTTCCCAAATACCAAAGCCTCCAGCTTGTCCCCAACTGGGTCGTCCAATGACCCGCCGTCCTTCTCGCATATAAGGATATTTTGATAAGCCATGCACGGTTCCCATCGGGGAATCTAGGCCAGTTAACAAGCGGTTATTAGTTCGTGGCTGCTTCACACCTTCTCCCAACTGAGAATCTGTAGTCCCAGCTACCAGCCAATAATAATATGAGAGTGCGTTTTCCTCAGCTTTGCGGAGGCTGTCTGTCCGCAGTCCCCCCATCCAGCCCCCAGGTTTTAACTGTCCAGTGGCTTGCAGTTGTTGGCGAGTGTAAACTAAGTTATCCTTGGCGGTTCCAGGGCGATAGTCATTGCCCCAAGTCCAGTTTTGCATGGAGATA
Organism: Dendronalium sp. ChiSLP03b; assembly: GCF_034531165.2. Lineage (NCBI taxonomy): Bacteria > Bacillati > Cyanobacteriota > Cyanophyceae > Nostocales > Nostocaceae > Dendronalium > Dendronalium sp. ChiSLP03b. The sequence continues at coordinate 64,571 of NZ_JAVRBR020000041.1, forward strand.
TCCCCTGGTGTGGGAGTAGTAAAATTGACACCGCCAAATTTCGCAGGTTGACCTTTTTGGGGACTCCAAATGCGACGATAGGTGAAAACTAAGTCAAAGTTTGCCAGTCGCGATAATTCATAGCTGAAATATGGGGAGTACTGTAAGTAAAATGGGGGCATTTTTTGCGGTTGCGGTTCCTTGGTGGCCTCCATTGCAAAGGTATAAGTAAAGCCTTGAGTGCAATAGGGATCGTTTGTGGGGCTGGAAGCGGAAGGTTCGAGGTAGGAACGGCCATCGATACCTAATCGGTAGGGAACGTCAGCTAGGGCAATAACTTCTCCAGTTTCGCTGGTATCTACAACGTACCATTTAGGAGCGTTCTCTTTAACTTGCTTGGGAACTAAGCGAATAATGCTTTTATTAAACTGAGAAGAGTTTTGGTACCGATAAGCATCTTCAATGGTTCGGGATAACGGAAAGGTGTTAATGGGTGGTACGCCTTTTATCGCTTGATGTTGAATAGCGATCGCACTATTAATTATTTTGCCATCAGCACTAATTTCTAAGTCTTTAATTACCGTGTTGGGAAACCACTCTAACTTGCCTTTGCCCCGTTTTTCCGCATCTTTGAGCATCTGAGCCAAAATGCTGTGAGCATCGCGGGGGAGAAAGCAGGAGTCGCTTACCCAGCAGTCACCGGGGTTAAGTTTACCGTACTTGCGTTGAATGCGATCGCGTAATTCTAGGTAGCCGCGAGAATAGAATTGCAGAGCTCGCTGAGTTGGTCGTTCATCTAATGCTGATGTCCCCTGAGAAGAAATTTGTCCTCCCAACCAGTCGGTAATTTCCGTCAGGCAAACCCTTCGTCCTGCTAGTAAGCCCTCGTAAGCTGTAGCCACGCCAGAAAGTCCGCCACCCACAACTAAGATTTCGCAATTTATGGTTTTATCTGGGGTTCTTGGTAGTGCGGCAACAATAGCAGCTTCAGGTACAAGGAATGTAGATATTAAGCTAAGACTGATGAGTGATGTCTGGACGGACACTTGGTATCTGCGCTTCATGATTTGAGAACTCTGTCTACTCCTGTGTCAACTTGTAGACGGTAACATCCCGTAAATGTTCATCACAAGCGTCTTTTGGACAGTTTTGGCGGAATATCAGCACAAATATTGGATATAGCCAAGTTTTTTAAATTCTATGACAGGGAACGGCAATCTTAACGAGAAAGAAAACACCTGTTGCGAAGTCAAACGCAAAAATGCACTATTTTGTTTACTGCCCCTGATAAAATTTCACAATAAAATTCTGTTATAGATTGGAGAGAGGCTCACTGCTTCAAAAACTGACCAACAGAACGAGATGGTTGTTATGAAGAGCAAGAATCAAGTTGTTTTCACCTTCATTTTGAAAGGCGCTATTGTCTTTTCACCCTTGCTGCTGTCTGCTGGCATTACAAGTGGACAAATTAGACCATCCGTCTCAAGAGAGATTACTACTGCTCAGGTAACAACAAACCAGGAGCGAGAAGAATTAGCGCGACTGCGAGCAGAAAAACGTCTTCGAGAACAAGAGCAATTAGGTTTCGATCGCGCCTTTAGTCGTACAACGATTCTACTTAATGTCTGGTTAGTAATCTTAAGCCTATTTCCAATCGCCATCATTGCTTTATTTTGGCTTTTACGACGGGTAGCAATCCGTGAAATTGTTGAGAGAGCGATGGCACAGCTACAGGGATTAGAAAATTTGCAAAACCAGCTAACTCTTGTTAAGCAAGAAGCTGAAAATACTATTCAAGAAGCTAAAAATATCAATCGGCAATTAGAAAAAGAAACTGATGTCATACAACAAAATTTCCAAAGGCAGCAAGAAGATTTATCTAGCTTAAAATCTGAAATATTACAAACAAAAGAAAATATTTTATCTGGGTTAGAAACGGACATTAAAAGAGTTCAAAAAAATATAGAAGAATTAGAATCGGATTTTATTGTCCAATTATCTGAATTACAATTAGATAATCAACAAAAAAGAGATATCACATTAGAGAATTTAGGAAAATTGGAATCTGAGCTTGCCCATCAAATATCTAAATTACACTTAGACACTGAACAACAAAGAAATACTGCCCTGGAGAATATAGAAAAATCTAGAGATGAATTCGTCGCTCTACTTACCAACTTACAGTCTGATACTCAGCAAAGAAAAGATAATATAATTGATAATTTAATAAAGACTCAGTCAGAATTTACATTACAGCTATCAGAATTACGATTGGGTGCTCAACAGCAAAAAGATGTAGCGCTAGAAAATCTCAATCAGCAAATGTCCGAATTGCAATCTGATACTCAGATGCAAAGGGAGAAAATTCTTGAAAGTTTAACACAATTGCAGTCAGAATTTGCAGCGCAACTATCAGATTTACAATTGGATGCTCAACAACAGAAAGATATAACCCTGGAATATCTTAAAGAGCAAATGTCCGGATTGCAATCTGATACTCAGATGCAAAGGGAAAAAATCATTGAAAGTTTAACACAATTACAATCAGAATTTGCAGCGCAACTATCAGAATTACGATTGGATGCTCAACAACAGAAAGATATAATCCTGGAATATCTTAAAGAGCAAATGTCCGGATTGCAATCTGATACTCAGATGCAAAAAGATAAAATAGTCGCAAGTTTAACACAATTGCAGTCAGAGTTTACATTACAACTATCAGATTTACAAAAAGATGCTCAAAAACGAAAAGAGTTAATTATTGAAAATTTAGAAAAATCAGGTTCGGAGTTTGTCTCTCAATTTTCGGAATTACAATCAAATGCTCAACAGCAAAAGCTTTTGATGCTAGAAAAGCTAGAAAAGTTAGAAACAGAGGTTGTATCTCAACTTTCTGAATTGCAGGTGGATGCTCAACAATGCAAGGATAACATCTTACAAGAATTGATTGAAATTAAACCTGAATCACTTCCTGAAGAGAAACAAATACAGGAACCCCAATCACAGCCGGAATTGTTAGCAGATAATTATGTCAAGCAAGGAGATGTCCTGTTTTCTCAAAAACGATATAAAGACGCGATCGCAGCTTACAATCAAGCAGTTAAAATCCAACCTGACGAACCTGTTATTTGGTTAAAAACAGGTCTAACTCTCGGCAGATTGAAACGCTACAAAGATGCGATCGCCTGCTACGATAAAGCTATTGAAATCCAACCTGACTATCACCAAGCTTGGTGCGATCGCGGTGTAGCTTTTGGCAATTTACGACAGCATCAACAGGCTTTTAATTCTTTTGATAAAGCTACGCAAGTCAAACCTGATGATGCAGTTGCCTGGTTGAATCGCGGTCTTTCTTTGGTAGAGTTGGAACAATACGAAGAAGCGATCGCCTCCTTCGATAAATCGCTGCAATATAAACCTGATTCGCCGAAAGCCTGGGATAAACAAGGTTACACTCTGGTAAGATTGGGACGCGATAATGAAGCGATCGCTAGTTTTGATAAAGCGTTGGAAATTAATTCAGACTATGCCAGTGCTTATTACAATAAAGCAGCTTGTTATGCACTGCAAAGAGAACTAAAATTAGCTTTGGAAAGTTTGCAACAGGCGATTCAAATTAATCCCAGATATAAAGAAGAAGCAGCAACTGATATAGATTTTGATGATATTGCAGATGATGAGAGCTTTAGGCAGTTGATTGGAAAGTAAATAGACTTAAGGTTCGATGAATACTGTTTTAACCTCTCTCCTAATCCCTGTGCCTTGTAGGAGCTACTAGTCTGTAGATAAATAGCTTTGATGACATCGCGATAGGTAAACTTTTAAGGGTGCTGGCATTATGTCATACCAATTCGTAATTCGTAATTCGTAATTCGTAATTAAGAAAATCCCATTTAGTCTAGGTTTCTGGGTTTGGATCTGTATCATTATTTTTGGGAAATGGTATCATGCATTAAAATCTCTACAATTCAACCTGATTATCGCAAGATTTGATTGGCTACAATAACCTTATCTTGCTACTCAGTCATAGACGCTTGACTAGTATTACCTAGTTCATATAGTCATACAACTATACAAGCATTTTTAGTTTATTTACCTACACCTATTGCTGTAAAAAACATGGGTAGCGTCGAGTCACCTGTTGCAGCAAATGTCCAACTCGCTGTGTAGAAGTTGGAAAATAAGCTTGGTTAACCTTCTCGTCTGTTCATCCTTCAGTTTCCGGAATATCTTGGGAGAACTTTTTATGGATGGTTTTAGTTTCTTCCCCGTTAGCAGCAACTGCCGTCATCAGATAGTCGATGAAGTCGTCTGAGAAGGGAATACGCAAGTGGAAAGTACCATCTGATTTGAGTGTGACGGGATTACCAGCAATATTTACGGTTGCACCTGGTTCTGTTGCCCCGTGGATAATTAGCTCAGCATCCGCTACAAACCAGAAATCTCCAGAAGGACGGCTGAAGAGACGGACTATAGTCGATTGGGCTAACTTCACCCAGCGATCGCCATCAGTAACATAGCCGATTTCCGTAATATAATCGCGATCGCTTTTGCTAATAGCTATGTATTGATCGTGTATTGCTAACTCACATGCATACTGCTGTACCAATTGAGGACTCTGATAACTCAGGTCAAGACCTGTCACATCATACAGTCGCAGAGCCAATTGAGAGCCAGCTTTTTGCAGTGCTTGCTTGTCAATATCAGAAATTTGCCACGAGACATAAGCCCATTTGGGAGTCCGGGGCGTGAAGACTACATTGCTCTGGTCTTGTGCATCTAGCAAAGCTATTTGGCTGTGTGTCTGGAGTAAATCCACCGCGTTATCTGTAGGGATAGGACTGAAGACGCGCACAATCGCTGAATGGGCTAGCGTTACCCAGCTGCCATCAGTGACATAGCCGATTTCCGTGATATAGTCGCGATCGCTTGTGGGAATAGCTACGTATTGTTTGTGTATTGCTGCCTCGCATGTATACTGCTGTACCAGTTGGGGACTTTGATAACTGAGGTCAAGGCCTGTCACATCATACATTCGCAGGTTTAATTGGGAGTCAGCATTTTGCAATACTTGTTGGTCAGGCTCGGAAACATGCCACGAAACTTCAGCCCACTCAAAAGTACCGGGTGTGAGGACAACACTGCTCTGGTCTTGTGCATCTAGCAAAGCTGTTTCGCTGTGTGTCTGGAGTAAATCCACCGCGTTATCTGTGGGGATAGGACTGAATACGCGAACAATTGCTGAACGGGCTAGCGTTACCCACCCGCCATCGGTGACATAACCGATTTCCGTGATATAGTCGCGATCGCTTTTGGGAATAGCTACAGAGCGATTGTCTGTTGTTGCCTCGCATACATATTGCTGTATTAAACGAGGATTCTGATAACTCAGGTCGAGGTCAGTCACATCATATAGTAGCAGTGCTAATTGAGAGCCAGCAGATCGCAGCGCTTGCAGGTCAGTCTCAGAAACATGCCATGAGACATCAGCCCACTCAAAAGTGCGGGGCGTGAGGATAATACTGCTCTGTTCATCTGCATCTAGCAAAGCTGTTTCGCTATCTGTGTGGGCAGGATTGAAGACACGAACAATTGCTGAACTGGCTAGAGTCACCCAGTCGCCAGCATTAACATAACCGATTTCCGTGATGTAATCGCGATCGCTTTTGGGAATAGCTACAGAGCGATTGTCTGTTGTTGCCTCACAGATATACTGTTGCACCAGTTGGGGATTCTGGTAACTCAGGTCAAGTCCAGTCACATCATATAGTCGCAATGCTAATTGAAAACCAGTTGAGCGCAGTATTTGCTGGTCAGTCTCAGAAACATACCATGAGACATCAGCCCACTCAAAAGTGCGGGGTGTGAGGACAATACTGCTCTGTTCATTGGCATCTAGCAAAGCTGTTTCGCTATCTGTTTGGGCAGGATTGAAGACGCGAACAATTGCTGAACTGGCTAGAGTCACCCAGTCGCCAGCAGTAACATAACCGATTTCCGTGATGTAATCGCGATCGCCTGCAGGAATAGCTATGTAATGTTCGTGTGTTGCTAACTCGCAAACATACTGTTGCACTAGTTGGGGACTCTGGTAACTCAGGTCAAGTCCAGTCACATCATATAGTCGCAGTGCTAATTGAGAGCCTGTTGAGCGTAGTGTTTGCTGGTCAGTCTCAGAAACATGCCACGAGACATCAGCCCATTCAAAAGTACGGGGTGTGAGGACAATACTGCTCTGGTCATCTGCATCTAGCCAGTTAAAAGCTGTTTCGTCTTCTGTGGGTATGTTTTCATTGGTATAAGCTGGCGCTTGCACCTCTGATTGAGTCGTGTCCTGAATGCCATAAACAGTAGCCCACGATCCGATTCCTACTCCTGTTAAGGCTGCACTTTCTACGAAATCTGCTAAACCAGATTGAGTCACATTTTCTGTTTCTTCTGTTGGGTTAGAGATTATTTCATCTTCAGTGGGTTCAGCTTCGTCCGCTACTACATTTAATGTCTCTTCCGGAATATCTGGCAGTACTGGCAGACAAGTTGGCATTTCCGCTTCGGGCCATTGTTCGTCTGATGTTGCTTCACTAAATTCGGTTAAAGCTAGTTCAGGATCTAAATTGAATTCTGTAATATCATTATTTACTTCAAAATCGGTATTCTCTCTAAAATCCGGCCAGATATTTGCTCTTGCTTCCTCTACTCTCCCTGCTTCCTCTACTGGCTGTTCAGGAATTACATCTGAAAAGACTGCCGTCGGCCATTCCAAATCAGGTGTTACTTCGTCAGATTCGGTTGAGGGTAGTTCAGCAGGATTCACTTGTATAGTGTCGTCATCAGTCTCTTCATTAGAAGACCAAGTGCTTGCCGCTGCTTCTGGCGCTAGAGTTGCATTAGTTGAAGTGATATCCTCTAACCAGTTCGATTCTGCCTGTGGTTGTTCTGTTGTCGGTTCTTCAGCAACTTCAAGATCGCCAACTTCCTCAGCAGATGCTATTGGAATATCGGGCTGGTCAGGACTTATATTTGTGACTTCTGCTGCAGGCGGCTCTACATTAGGCGTATTCTTAGACACATCCAATATTTGTGGATATGAAGTATTTACCACAGCCGCTGGTGCTTCTATATCCCACGGTGACTCGCCAATATCATAAGGATCGACTACCCCAGAATTACTTAAATTAGTAGTTTCTTCTATTTTTTGATTATTTTCTTTGGCAACTGTAGACCAGATGGCTGCTCCTGCTCCTGCTGCTAAAGCTGCACCTCCAATCAAGGTGGTATTTTCTCCTGTATTTGATAAGGTTGGATTCGTGCTTTCACTCAAGTTAGAAGTAGTAGGGTGTTCTACTGCCAAATTAGATGGTGTTTGAGGTTGGCTGACGGGGAGAGCAACGCTAGTGTTATCTTCCGGCGTGGGCGATTTGGGAGTTGATGGTGTGTTATCTGCTCTTTGAGTATTGGATGGGCTGCTTCTGAGAAACCACGCTAGCAATCCCACGATCGCAGCTAAAGGTAATAGCAACCACCAAAGTGGTACTTGTCCTCTAGCAATTGGATTATCAGCAGCAGGAGGTACAACAGGTTGCTGTTCGGCATTTGGTGTGGCAGTTGCCGCCAATGTATTCTCTGCATTCGGTGTGGCAGTTGCTGCCGGTGTAGTCTCTGGGTTTGGTGTAGGATTGGCAGCCGTGAATAATGTTTTACCGTTAGCGATCGCATCTGCTTGGGCGGCCCTGGCTTCTTCTATAGCCTTTTGTCCTGGTGACGCTAGCGTAAAGCCAAGGAAACTTGCTATGGCTGGGCTAGGATTTTTCTTATAAACGTAAACTAACGGCTGTGAAAAGGGATATTTAGGATCGTTTGGCAAAGTTTGATGTAGCGGCAGAACTCGTACATCTGAAAGCTTTGACACTTCATTAGCGACTGCATAGCTGATCCCGTCTTTGCCCAATTGTTTGATAATTTCTGCGGTATTATCTTCAGTTAGTTGGGTTGCGGTAGAGCCTGTGGCGAACTTAGTAGCTCTGAAAACTGGGTAATTGCTCAAGGCTGTACGGATCTCACTCGTTGTCGGGCGATCGATTACCCGAATCTGACCCCCAGCACCTCCCACTTGCGACCAATTTTTAATTCTCCCGCGGAAAATCCTAGCGAATTGTCTATCGGTCAAGCTTCCTTTGAAAGGATTTTCCTTACTAACAATAATCGCAATCTTTTCTCGATACAGGCGGACTTGCTCTAAACCTTGTGCTTTTTCTTCTGGAGTCAAGCCACGACCAATTGCTGCCACATCAATATTCCCATCCTGCACAGCTTTGATTGCTGCATCAGTGCCGTTAGCAGCAACTTCCACCTTCGTGCCAGAGAACTGTTTCTCAAAACTTTGTTTTAGGCTTTGGTTGATTGCCACCAGTTCATTTGAACCATCAATCCGCACCGTAGTTCCATTCTCCACTGTTTGCGGCAGCGGGAAAGAGGGAGCGTCAGTAGCAGATTGTGCTAGCAGTGGTGCAGACACAAACAGATTTGCTGCCATAGGGGCAGTAGCTAAGGCAAGCAATAATGCCAAATTGACTATTGCACTATCTTTTTTTTCTTGTTGCCACATATGCTCTTTATCAGGTACGGAAAGCCGGCCAGCCTTAAATTTTGTTTATAAAGGAGTAGACGCGCTCATTATACATTCCCTGTCAAGTTTCTTTTAAGTTTCTGTATATACTTATGTGAATTGATAGCGGTTCTTAGTTAGGGAGTCATAAACATCGTCCATGTTGAAACCTGGAGTTTCTAATAATTCAGATGCGTCATTGCGATGTAAGGAAGCAATCTCAGTATCTTGGCAAAAAACTACAGTTCTCAAGGTAGACGAGGTTTAATTCAGAAGCTAGTAAAGTTTGAGTCTTGTTCACATTTATTTATCAAGTTGTGTTTATCAACAAAGAATTCAGGAGAAGGCAGAAGGCAGAAGTGAAAAATTATCTGCCTTCTCCCCGCGTCCCCATGTCCCTGCGTCATCATCTGTAGCCGTCTTTTGGAGAACTGGTATAACATCTCCATGCTCTTGTTCTGAATTCTGAGTTCTGGATTCTTCTTGATTTGCACCTTGCCTACTTAGACTACCCAGTTGATTCCATAACTTGTGCTTGTAGTCAGATGTCATGTTGCTCAAACCTCCGCTACAACCAGAATAGAAAGACTTTCAAGATGGTGCTTAACAATGACGACAAATAAACCCCAACCAGAAATAGAGGTGAACCAATCGGATAATTCACTCACAAAAACTTCAGAATTAGAAATCAAGGCTCAACTCTCAGCAACAGATAAACCGTCTGTTTTCGAGTCTTTTGCCCAAACTGTTACCCAAGCTGGCAAAGCATTTGTAGATACAGCTTTTGAAGTAGGAACAGCAGCAACGAAACAAACACATAAATTAATTGAACAAACAACGCATACCACAGGCGAGGTAGTCAATCGCCTTAGCGAAAATTGGCTAATCCGCAAACTATCTGGGGTATTAAATCTGAATTGGCTAATTGGTGCTAGTGATGTTGTTGATTTAAATAAAGCAGAAGCTGCGGTAAACAAGCTAAAGCAACAGTATCCCAATGAAACACCTAGTCAGATTGCCCACCACATCATGGTAGAAAAAGCAACTAAAGCAGGCGGAATTGGATTAGCAACTAGTATTTTGCCAGGAGTAGCGGTGGCATTGTTAGCAATTGATTTAGCAGCGACAACAGAATTGCAGTCAGAAATGCTTTATCAGATTGCCGCTGCCTATGGGCTAGATTTAAAAGACCCTGCCCGTAAGGGTGAAGTTTTAGCAATTTTTGGTCTGGCGTTGGGTGGCGGTCGTCTTTTGAAAGCTGCGGGATTAGGCTTGCTGCGGAATGTGCCTTTTGCTGGTGCTGCGATCGCAGCTAGTTCAAATGCGACGATGATCTATTCTTTGGGGTATGCTGCTTGTCGATTTTATGAAGCCAAGCTGGATGAATCAGTATCGCTGACATCACCACAGACATTAGCAAGTTTACAACAACAGAGTGAAAAGTATCTGGAAACTGCGATCGCCCAACAATCAATCATGGATCAAATTTTAGTTCACGCTATCCTTGCCAGCCATCCAGAGAAGACTTGGGAAGAAATTTTGCCAGAGTTGCAAGCTGCGAACCTCAGTTCCGAGTCACTAGCAGCCATAGCTGAAAATATTAAATCACCCCAGCCTTTAGATACACTGCTGAATCAGTTAAACCGTGATTTTGCCATACCTTTATTGGCGCAGTGTGAGAAAATTGCCCAGCTTGATAGTCAGACAACACCAGTGGAACAAAAGATAATTGAAGCGATCGCCAGTAAATTTAACATTGACCGAAAGTCATGAGTTAGGAGTACAGACGCGATTATACTCTTACGAGAAGCCGCTCTTACGAGCGTCTACGCGTCTGTACAGGAGTTAGGAGTCAAAGCCTTTCGGGTAGGGAAAGGTTAGCCAGCGCTGGTTCTTTACTGGATGTGCGATCGCAAGGAGTAGAACGCGCTATTCTGTTTACAAAACCAGAAAACCAGCCAGCACAAGCAGCTTATCGCCGAATCGGCTTTCGACCCATCGGTGAAAAGTTCGGCTTGGTAAGATTTAAAAATGCTTAGGGATGAAGGGTAGTTGTCAGAAGGCAGAAATGAAAATTATCTCCCTTGTCTCCCTTGTCCCCGCGTCTTTGCGTCCCCCTACTTCCCCAGTCCCCAATCCCTATTCCTCAGTCTTAAACGCATCAACAGATGCTTGTAATTGCAGTGCAAATTCTACTGCTTGTTGTAGAGAGCCAGACATAATGCTAGACGAATTGACACTGTGTTTTGACACTTTGGCAATCTGTTTTATCAAAGATGCGATCGCTTGCGAAGTTTCGGCTTGAGATCCCGTGGCTATAGAAATTGACTGCACTAAATGATTAATCTGGTGGGATGCATCTATGATATGTTCTAAGCTCAGTTTAGTATTTTGAACAAGATTTGCTCTTTCTACCACTTCGGTTTTTCCCAATTCTATGGTTTTGACTACTTCGCTAGTTTCTAATTCGATGGATTTTAAGATGTGTTGAATTTCTTCTGTAGCTTCGGCAGACTGTACAGCCAATTGACCGATTTGTTCGACTAGCAAAGCAAAGCCCCGGCCTTCATGACCCATCCACGCAGTTTCAATGCCAGCGTCAGCGGCTAACAAGTTAGTTTGCAAAGCGATTTGCTTAATCGACAATGCTACCAGGGAAATAGTTTGAGCAGATTCGCTCAGATGCTTTACTTTGTTAGCGATTTCTGTCACTGTCTGTTGCAAATTCCAGATACTTTCGACAGTGTAATCTATTGCGACCTGGGCTATTTCTGCTTTATTAGAGGCTGTGCCAGCCACTACTTCTGCTTGGCGGGCGGTATCTGCCACCGATTGAATCCAGAGATTCATTTTGTCTACTTCCTGAAGAGTGTAGGTAATCTCTTCGGCCTGTTGGAGTGCATCCTTTGCTAATTGCTGAATCACATCAGATTTGTCACCCACGGAAACATTTACTTGATGGGCAGCTTTTTTAACTTGAATGACGATCTGTTGTAGGCTTTCAATGATGGTATTCACAACATCAGCCAAGATACCAATTTCACCATTTGTAATTTGAGAGCGAACAGTTAAATCTCCTTGAGATGCTTGTTCAACATCAGTGAGAAGTTCTAGTAACTGACTTTGAAGGTCTTCTTTACTCCGCTTTAATTCTTCTTCCCCTTGCTTGCGGGAAGTAATTTCAGCTAGTACTCCAATAAAGTTGATGACTTTTCCAAAGGCATCCCGCACTGGAGAAATTGATAGTTCACACCAGAACGAACTGCCATCCTTACGGTAACTTTTGAGTACAACTTGGTATTCACTGGCATTTTGTATGGCGTGGTTTAATTGTTTAACTGTGGCTAGGTCTGTATCGATTCCTTGCAAAAATTTGTAGTTGCGTCCCAGTGCTTCTTCTGGTGAGTAGCCCGTAATTTTTTCAAAGGCAGCATTGCAAAAGACAATCGGATTTTCTGGATGACGCGGGTCAGTAATGAAGATGGCGTTACTAGCTGCGGCAATGGCGCGATCGCGCAACCGCAAAACTTTCTGCGCCTGTTCCAGTTCATGCAGCAAACTCGCTTGTTCTAGGGCGATGCCAACTTGAATTGCCAGTTGTCTAAATAAATCAATTTCATACTTTTGCCAGTTTCGAGGTTGAGAACACTGGTGAACGCACAATAAGCTGACAAGTTGACTGTTATTAATAATCGGTGCAACCAAACTGGCCTTAATTTGAAAACCTTCTAAAATTTCTCTGTGACAATCTGTAAAACCAGCTTTGTAAATGTTATTAGTAGCTCGGACTCGACCATTTTTGTACATTTCAATGTAATTTTCTCGGAAGGGATCGTTGACTGTTTTCCCTAAAGTTTTCATCCAACCTGTTGATACCGATTCGGCGATGATGTCGCCACTCCAGTCAGGATCGAAACGATAGATAATTACCCTATCTGCTTTCAATGCTTGCCGAACTTCGTGGACAGTTGTATTCATCACATCATCCAAATTTAGCGATCGCCGAATTTGCAAGGTAATCTCTGTGAACAGCTGCGAACGCCTGGCTTCAGCTTCTTGTTGTTCTAAAAGCTTTGTTTGGGCAATCAAATGCTGTTCTACCAACGAAGTTAATAATGCGAAACCCAGAATCACCAAGGTGGAAATACCAATGGATACAGCCAACCAAGTTAGCGAATAGTTCGTTCCCCCAGTTGCGGAAATTGCTTTGGGGTTGGTCGGCGTGAATCTAGCCGCAGCCATTCCCGTGTAGTGCATTCCTGCGATCGCCGATCCCATAACTAGCGCACTACCAATCCTGATCCACCAGGCATTTTTGCCAGTCTGCATCCGCAGTTGGAATGCAATCCATAGCGCCACAATCGATGCCCCAATAGCGATCGCCAAAGAAAGCACAAACAGCAATGGGTCATATCGGGTAATTGCTTCCATCCGCATGGCCAACATACCGATGTAGTGCATGGAGGCGATCCCAATACCCATTAATGTGCCGCCAATTAGTAATTGCCAAATGCTCAAGATTGGACGACTGGCAAGAAAAAGTGCGCCCCCAGAAGCTACCACGGCAGGCAGCATAGAGACTAGCACCGTCAACATATCATAGGACATTGGCATCGGCAGACTGAAGGCCAGCATAGCTACAAAGTGCATCGACCAGATACCGATTCCCATAACGATTGCACCACCAATCAACCAAGCGAGTCTTGCCGAGGCTTTGGCTGCTGTTACCCGTACTGCCAAATCAAGAGCGGTGTATGAGGCAAGGACTGCGATCGCAATCGAAAGCGCCACAAGGCGCAAGTCATGGGTGCTATTCATAGCCTGGGGATTGGGGATTGGGGACTAGGGATTGGGTAACTCGGATCCCCCTGTGGGGATTAGGGGGATTAGGGGCAATGGGGACCAGGGATTGGCGAACAGAGTAAGAAAAAATTACAACTTACTACTGAACCCCGACCACTGATTCCTAACTCCCTAGATAACAACGTTAGATATAGTAGTATATGTATTTATTTTTACTGTAATGCTTGTGGTTGTTATTGAATTTAGTAAATGGAAATTATGGATATTCATTAGTTTTCATTTGATTTTAAAATCTTATTATGCAATATCTCAAAGTCAATAGTCTAGTTAGTTTAACAAATAAGAGCTAAATTTATTTCGCAGAAATATTCGCGTTCTGCTAACATATTTTTAATTGTTGCCCGTAACAGCGCTATACTAATGAGTTTAAAATCGGTCTGATTAGATAGCTGGGCGATCTCTTGCTATTTTGAGCTAATTTAGGATGAATTGATTATTTTATGAAGAAATTAATTTTTCCACAAGATAATGCTTTAAGTTGCTTAAGTCATTTGCTTAGACGACTCTAAGAATTTATCAAAATAATATTGAAAATTTTGATTGAATTTTCTAGTTTGATGATTTTTTCACTTAAAGAGCGTAAAAATTATTGATACTCTTTTTGAAGTGAGAGTAAATCTTTGTACTTTATATGTGCTTCTATAGTTTATCAGAAGACCAATATGTGATATTCTCTTACTGATATACTTGATAACAAGTATGTAGATAATTGTAAATTTATGTAAGATTTAAGTAATAATTAATACTAAAAATATACACTACTAACATTGTAAAAAGTGGTAGTTTGAGCTTGCCGATCGTAAAGATTGCTTCCAGACGAACCTGAGTAAACAAATAATGACATCAACACTTTTGAGCGATCGCTATCGCATTATTAGCGTACTGGGAACTGGTGGATTTTGCGAAACATTTTTAGCCGAAGATACACAGATGCCTTCCGGACGGCGTTGTGTCATTAAGCAACTTAAACCTGTTAATGACAATCCTCAGATTCATCAGGTGGTACAAAGGCGATTTCAAAGAGAAGCTGCCATTCTAGAAGAACTGGGAGGATCTAATAATCAGATTCCCACCTTATACGCCTACTTTCAAGCATCTGGGCAATTCTATTTAGTACAGGAATGGATTTTTGGACAAACCCTCAGCCAAATAGTCAAACAAAACGGTTGTTTAAGCGAAAGTGAAGTAATCCCAATTTTAATTAGTCTGTTAAAAGTGCTGGATTTTATACATAGCAAAGGCATTATCCACCGCGATATTAAACCAGATAATATTATACTGCGTTCATCTGATGGCAAACCGATTTTAATTGATTTCGGCGCAGTGCGAGAAACGATGGCAACAGTAGTAAATTATGAAGGCAATGTTACTAGTTCAATTGTCATTGGTACGCCAGGTTTTATGCCAAATGAACAAGCAGCAGGGCGACCAGTTTTTGCCAGTGACTTATATAGTTTGGGACTGACAGCTATTTATTTATTGATGGGAAAACTGCCGCATGAATTGAAAACAGATTCCTACACTGGCGAAAATATTTGGGATCGGGATACCATCAGTCCGAATTTAGCAGCAGTATTAAATAAAGCAATTCGGTTTGATGTTAGGGAGCGCTATACCAGCGCTAAAGCAATGCTAGATGCTTTGCAAAGTATTGCAAATTCAACTGCTCCAAAAGTACCTAGCTTTAACCAATTGTTTGCTTTGACTAATTCTAATATTCGAGAGTCTGCCATTCAAAGCAGAAGACAAAACGCTATTTTTCTTGGCAGTACTTTAGTCACAGGTGGATTAATCGGTGTATTTGTAATTATTGGTTTGTTATTGGCATCGACTCAAACAAGGTCATATAGAGAATCTGCATCTTCTCTACTGCCAAAACAACAAGTTCCAGAAAACCCTTTTTCATTATCTTCTCCACCTATAGATTCACGTTCTGAAAAAGTCCCAACTTCGGAATCACCAATTACAAATATTGCTAATCTACCTGATTCTTTTCATTTCATCTCAAATTCGTCTTTCCTAAATCTGCAAACTGCTGTTGAGCAAGTTAAGACTTTACAAGCCAAAGGTTATAGACAATCAGGAGTTTTTTGGACACCAGATTATCCCAATCTGTCAGACAAACCTTTATTTATAGTTTATGTGACTACCTATAAAGATCGCCGCAGTTGTATTGATTTCCTTAAAACATATGGGAAAAGCAATCTCAAGGCATATTGCGCCTTTGCTAGTAAAGATTCAAATGCGCCAACTGCTCACGTGTATGCTCAGGAAGTAAAGTAATGGTGGTAGTACACGCGCTGCAAGTTCTACTTTCTCGCCAAGTGGGGGTTTTGGCTTCAAGGGTTGATTGGTAAGGCAGCGGTATAAGGCTTGATATCCTTCTTCGGTATACAAATCGTACCGACTAAGTAGAACGGCGTAAATATTTGTAGTTGGGATGAGGCAGGAGGCAGGAGGCAGAAGGCAGGAGGGAAGAGAGTTTTAGCCTCGTTTATCTTTCTTAACATGGTTGTGTTTTTTCCCACCGACTTACTTAAACCCGCGAATCATAATAGAAATAAAGTTTCCATTCCCAAATCAAAGCATAATTAAACCCAGTCGCACACCGACAGTCACAGCCTCGGTGCGGGTGGAGACACCGAGTTTCTGAAAAATAGAGGAAAGGTGAAATTTAACTGTATGTTCTGAGATGTGGAGGCGTTTGGCGATCGCTTTATTACCTAACCCAGAACCTAGCATTTCTAAAACCTCTATCTCTCTTGGTGTCAAGGTTTGTACGGGATTGACCGCGATTTTTTCCCGCACAGGCACCAATTGTACAGCATCTGGGTGCAGCACCACCAAACCAAAAGCGATCGCCTCGACAGCAGCGGCAATTTCTAACTCTGTGCTGGTACTAGGCAATATGCCCCGCACACCAGAACGCAATGCCCCCTCCAAGTCGATACTGTCGAGTTCTTCAACAATGACAACCATTCCTAGTGAGTATTGCTTCTCTTGGATGAGCAGCAATTTATCCCATACAGGTAGCAGATTACCGCTCAAATCCAACAACACTACATCTGGTTGTAATTGCTCAACTTCCCTTGCCAGTACATCCAAGTTGGATGCACTCCCCACAACCGTCAGCCGGGGATTGCTAGTTACAACAGCTGATAATCCTGCCCGCACAACAGGGGAAGTAGCAACTACCATCACCCGAATCATCTCGCCTCCACAGCAGTTTTCCCACGCTGTAAAACATCAACAACGAATTGCTGCTTGCCGCGCAGAACTTGGAGTGATATCGATTTGTTAACGTTGCTGTGCAGATACTTTGCTAAGTCATCGGGTTTAGTAAATAATCGTCCCGAAACTCCAACTAGTACATCACCGATTTGCAAACCAGCTGTTTCTGCTGCACTACCAGATAGTACAGACAATATCAACAAGCCTACAATACGTCTGCCTAACAGCACAGGTTGCAGTGTGACTCCCAGTTGTGGACGACTCTTCGCACTTAAAAATTTGTCTACAGTGTTACTGGATATAGCCACAGCCAAACCATTGGTAATCATCGTGTTAATTCCCACAACCCGACCGAGACAATCGGCAAGCGGTCCCCCAGAATTACCTGGATACAGCTTAATATCAGCCATAACTACACGCGGATTATTTGCATAGATAATCCCAGTAGTCACAGCACCACTATCAGCAAATGGATTACCCACAGCTACAACTAATTCACCCACTCGCAGCGTATCAGCATCACCGATGGTTGCAGTGTTGAGATCGGTTGCAGCAATTTTCAAGGCAGCTAAATCCTGCTGTGGATCGAAGTGGGTACGCACAGCTGCGAATACCCGTCCATCTGACAATTCCACAGTTGCTTGTTTACTAGTTGCCACATGGGCATTCGTGATAATTAATCCGTCAGATTGCCAAATAACACCCGAACCGACTCCCAAAGAGCCGCTTTTCACTTTCACAGTACTATGCCGTAGCTTTGCAGCTAACACCGCCAATTCATCAGCTATGTTGGTAGTTGTGCTAGTCATTTTTTTAAAATTACGAATTACGAATTACGAATTACGAATTAGTATCAACAGGTCGTTCGCCAATAACAATTACCAACTCAACTAATGCCCCCCCTCGCACAACCTGTACAGGAACAGTTTTGCCAATGCGATCGCTACTATTGAGCAGCGCTAGTACATCGCCTGTATCGCTCACAGAAGTATTATCGAATGTTATTAAAACATCACCGAGCAACACACCAGCCTTGTCCGCGGGGCCGGAAGGTTCAACATTGACGACAATCACCCCAGTAGCAGCAGATAAATTGAGGGCTGTTTTCAGGTTGTTGGGCAAGCGTACGGGTTGCATACCTACACCCAGGTAACCGCGTGAAATGTGTCCTTTTGCTTGCAATTGATCAACCACGCGATTAACTGTAGCCGCAGGGATAGTCAAAGCTGTACCGCGCCGCCCTGATGTATTCATACCTACCACATAACCAGCCGCATCTACGAGTGGGCCGCCTGCAAAGCCAGGGTAAAGGGAGATATCTGGGCGGATGAATTGGTCGATATTACCACCGCTCATACTCCGCCAAGCACCACTAACCACACTCACCGCACCCATTGCCGCCCGCAAGTCGCCTTCGCT
Source organism: Dendronalium sp. ChiSLP03b (assembly GCF_034531165.2). NCBI lineage: Bacteria > Bacillati > Cyanobacteriota > Cyanophyceae > Nostocales > Nostocaceae > Dendronalium > Dendronalium sp. ChiSLP03b. The sequence continues at coordinate 82,668 of NZ_JAVRBR020000041.1, forward strand.
ACTTCTTGCCAGTCCCAGCACCAGATGACCGACTTTAATCGTGGTAGCATCACCAATTTTCGCTACAGGAATTTCTGCATTTTGTAATTGGAAGACAGCTAGATCGGTGCTAGAGTCATGACCTACAAGTGTGACGGGTAAGGTGTGTCCATCTCCTAAAGTGATAGTGATTTCGTCATAACGCTGAAGCGACTCGTCTGAAGTAACAATAATATCCTTGCGCCAGTGAATACCACTTGGGGAAATACGCGTACCAGCATTAACTGCCACTACAGAACTCCCAGCTTGTTCTACAGTATCAGCTAAACTCTGAGACAAAGCTAGTAATGAAGACATAAAATTCCTCTGCAAACGTTTCTAGATGCTCATATTGTGTCGTTTTATATGTACAGATGACATCAGAAAAACGGGGAGAATTGACCCTAGAAAAATGGCTAGTACGCAGAGATAAGGGAGGCACAGGGTAGGGTGCATCCCAGTTTTTATTTTTCAATGAGATAATAACTGTCATTGCGAGAAGGAACGACGAAGCAATCGCATGGAGTAGCTCTTAGTTGAAGATTTTGCGATTGCTTCGCTTCACTTTGTTTCGCTCGCAATGACATGC